>JAFMBQ010000246.1 GCA_017858365.1 Algoriphagus sp.
CCGAATGGGAAAGACGGAAAAGGGTTGGTTTTTGGATACCAAGTCGAGGCAGATCCAAGCGAGCGAGCGTGGTCAGCAGGAATCTATGATGAAGCAAGAAGAGGCTGGTTATATCCATTGGATTTGAATCCTTCAGCTAGAACAGCTTTCAAAATGGGCGAATTCAATCATTATCGAATCGAAGCCATTGGGGACGAAATCAAAACTTGGCTCAATGGTCAGGAAGTAGCTTACGTGGTGGATGATATGGATAAGACTGGATTTATCGGGCTTCAAGTCCATAGTATTCAGAAGCCAGAGGATGCAGGAAGAAAGACAACCTTCAAAAATGTGAAGGTCAAAACTTCAAATCTGGATCCAATTCCATTCAAGTCAGATATTTTCGTTGTCAATAATACCCTGAACAATCTTACAGAATATGAAAAGAACATGGGTTGGAGATTGCTTTTTGATGGCAAAACGAGTGAAGGTTGGAAAGGAGCTTACAAAGATTCATTTCCTGATTCTGGTTGGGGCATCAATGAGGGCATATTATCTATAGCCCAATCCAATGGAGCTGAATCTACCAATGCGGGAGATATTGTCACCAAGGAGATGTTCTCGGCATTTGATTTGGCCTTTGACTTCAAATTAACTGAAGGAGCAAACAGTGGAGTAAAGTATTTTGTCACCTTATCCGAAGGAAATAAAGGTTCCGCCATAGGATTGGAATACCAGGTTTTGGATGACGAAAATCATCCAGATGCGAAAATGGGTATAGAAGGAAACAGGACTCTCGCTTCGCTTTATGATTTGATCAAAGCAGATAAGCAGCCAAGATTCATCAAGCCAATCGGTGAGTGGAACAAAGGTAGAGTTGTAGTTACTCCTGACAATAAAGTGACGCATTACCTCAACGGTGTCAAAGTAATCGAATACCAAAGAGGATCCCAAGAATTCAAAGACTTGGTGGCAATCAGTAAGTATGCGAAATGGGAAAATTTTGGCGAAGCCAAAGAAGGTCATATCCTACTTCAAGATCATGGGAATGAAGTAAGCTTCAAGAACATCAAGATCAAGACATTAAATTAAGACCCAAAATCAATTATGAAAAATAATCCCAGAAGACAATTTATAAAAAAGTCTACGGCAGCGACACTTGGTTTTTCAGCTTTAGGCTCGATGGCCTTTTCAGCGAAATCCTATGGAAATATTATTGGGGCAAATGAACGACTCAATGTAGCGATTGCAGGATTAGGGAGAAGATTAGGCGCTTATTATGAGCCGATTGGAATGAAATCCAGCAATGTCAATCTGATGTACCTCTGCGATGCCATGGAATCTCAGATGCCAAAAGCAGCAAAGAATTTTGCCAAGCACATAGATTATACTCCAAAGCTTGAGCAGAATGTCATGAAAGTGATGGATGACAAGGAGGTAGATATTATGATCATTGCTACACCAGATCACTGGCATGCGCCTGGAACCTGGCTAGCGCTAGATCGGGGGAAACATGTGTATGTCGAGAAGCCTTGCTCCCACAATCCCCGAGAAGGAGAATTATTGATTGCTTTGCAAAAGAAATACGATAAAGTTGTCCAGATGGGTAATCAACAGCGTTCTGCACCAGAAAGCAGAGAAATTATTGCTGCAATTCATGCTGGAGCGATTGGAAAAGCTTACAAGGCGACTGCTTTCTACAGCAATGGACGAGGTGAAGTGCCAAATCCAAAAGTAGCTCCAGCTCCTCAAGGTCTGGATTGGGAATTATTCCAAGGTCCGGCACCACGAAAAGCCTATACTCATGACACTTGGGATTACAACTGGCATTGGTATGGTTGGGAATATGGCACCGCTGAAACAGGTAATAATGCGACCCACGAACTGGATGTAGCCAGATGGGCGCTACAAGTGGATTATCCAAACATGGTGGAAGTCGAAGCTGCTAAGCGACATTTCCCAGAAGATGGTTGGGTCATGTATGATACTATGGAAGCGCAATTCAAATTCGAAAATGGTTCCGTGATCGAATGGGACGGGAAAAGCAGAAATTCCTACAATACCTATGGTGCAGATCGTGGGACCATTATTTATGGAACCGATGGGACGGTCTTCGTAAATCGCGATGGATATAAGCAGTATGATCGTGGTGGGAAATTGATCAAAGAAAATATGGGCGGAGGTACCGAAGGAGGAACTCAGCTCGGGGGTGGAGGAGATATGAGCACCACTCATGTGGTCAATTTCTTCAATGCAGTTCGTGGCATAGAGAAGCAAAATTCGAATATTGAAGAAGGAGCTGTCTCTACCTTACTTTGTCATTTGGCCAACATTTCTTACCGAACCGGAGAGACCCTTGTTTGCGATCCAAAAAATGGACACATCACCAATACAAAGAAAGCCATGGCACTTTGGACTAGAGAATATGAGAAAGGCTGGGAACCACCAAAAGTTTAAAACTTAGATTATTCTACCGCTTTGACGATCTCGTTAAAGCGGTATTTTTTTTGAACTATAACCTGATAGATAGATTAGAAAATCTACTGCCAACTCAGACTACTTTAAGATGAGCCTTTTCACATCATCTTTCAAAATTACCTTCGTACTGCTACGACTCAACCTCCGATTTGACTGATTTTTTTTCGGTAATACCTCGCTGTGTACCCAAATACATAAGCTATGTTTGAATCGATTGCTTCACATTTTTTGACATTTAGTCGACACCATTCGACGTCATATTTTTTTCTTAGGAGAGCTTCTTTTTCTATTTAGGATAAATGGCTTTTTATAAATCTCGCAATCGATTCCGTAAGTCATAATCGGAAAATATTGAGATTTATTTTGTGAAAATGTAACTTGATTGAATCAAATAGCCAATATGTTACTCACTCTTTGTAGAGTAATACTGAAAGCTCTTTGGTGATCAATTAACAATTTCAATTAACCTAATCTATTTATGCGTCTAAAAATTTACACACACCTTTTGGTGGTGGTCTTTCTGATGCTTGGTGCAGTTAGCGCCTTTGCTCAGAATGTTCAGATACGAGGTACCGTATCTGATGAAACAGGAGCTCCCCTTCCAGGAGCTACTATTATTATAAAAGGGACTACCACTGGAACCACTACTGACATTGATGGTCAGTATTCAATTAGCTCCCCGTCAAATGGGGTTCTTGTCTTTTCCTTTATTGGGTATAATCCGATAGAGCGAGAAGTTGGAAACCAATCTGAAATCAACATTAGCCTTCAGCCTGATCTATCTGATTTGGATGAAGTGATCGTCGTTGGATATGGTACTGCAAAGAAAAGTCAACTTACTGGAGCAATTTCTTCTATTGGTAGTAAAGAAATACAAGAATTACCAATTACTGATGCTAGACAAGCGCTTCAAGGACGTGCAGCTGGTGTTGATGTAACGCAACCTGGATCAAAGCCAGGATCAGCTCCTCAAGTCCGAATCAGAGGTAGAAGATCTTTTAATGCCTCCAACGAGCCACTTTATGTTATTGATGGCATTCCAGTTGTAGGTGGACTAAACGACATCAATCCACAGGATATCACTTCTATGGAAGTATTGAAGGATGCCTCTGCAACTGCAATTTATGGTTCTAGAGGATCTAATGGTGTAGTTTTGATTACTACCAAAAGAGGTACCAAAGGCAAGACAATCGTTTCAGTCGATTCATATTATGGTTTGAGCAGAGAACTCGGAAGAATTGATGTATTCAATGGACCAGAATTCGCTGAATATAAAAGAGAGTCTAGACGTGCAAGTGGAGAATATCCTCAAGGCCCGGCAACTCCAGCGGCAGATGAATCACTTTTTGAGCCAGTAGAACTTGAAGGGATAGCCTCAGGAAGAAGTAGTGATTATGTAGGCGGTTTATTAAGAAATGGCGCGATTCAAAGCCATCAAGTGGGCATAAGTGGGGGATCTGACAAAACCACATTCTTTGTTTCTGCTAACTACTTTAATGATAAGGGTGTAATTATAAATCAAGATTACAGTCGTTACACATTTAGAGCAAACATTGATCATCAAATTAATAAAAAGGTGAAAATCGGTACTTCTACGCTAATTTCTTACAGTGAGCGAAATGGAGAAAACTTCAATCCTCTGGGTGGAGCTTTAGCAGAAAACCCTTTGGGTAAGCCATTTGATGAAGATGGAAATATCATCTTCTTGCCTACTTCTGATGGCTTGAGAACCAACCCTTTTGCTGAAATCGTACAAGGAGCCCAAGAAGATCTGACAAAAAACTATAGAATATTCAATAGTATTTTTGCCCAGTATGATATTCTTCCTGGCCTAAGCTATAGAATGGTTTTTGGTCCAGATATCACAATTAGTAGAAACGGAAGATTTACTGGTTCGCAAACTAATGCAAGACGTGGTGGTGATGCTACAGGTAGCGTAAATGACGAATTCACATTTAACTTTACGTTAGAGAATATCTTATCTTATACTAAAACCTTCAAAGAAAATCATAATCTTAATGTTACTGCACTTCAGTCCATTCAGCAAGATCGTTACGAGCAAACGACAGTAAGTGTATCTGGTATTCCAGCAGAGTCACAGTTCTATAATAGATTAGGGGATGCTTCTCAAATAACAGGTGCCAATACTAACTTGCGCGAATGGGCATTAATGTCATTCATGGGGAGAATCAATTATGATTTTAAAAATAAGTATTTGTTAACTGCTACCCTGAGAGCTGATGGTAGCTCTAGATTTGGGGAGAACAATCGATTTGGTTACTTCCCTTCTGTAGCTGTAGGATGGAATGTTCATTCTGAAAGCTTTTTGCAAAATTCTTCAACTGTAGATCAATTGAAGTTTAGAGTTTCCTATGGATCCATAGGAAACCAAGCAATTAATCCATACCAGACTCAAGCATTACTGGGTAGAACTAGCTATGCTTATGATAATTCCGCTGCTTTTGGATACAGACCAAATACCATTGGTAACCCTGATTTACGTTGGGAGACTTCTACCACATTCAATGCAGGTTTAGACTTTGCACTATGGAATAGCAGAGTATTCGGTTCCGTAGAATACTACATTACAAATACATCAGATCTACTTGCACCACAGCCTCTTCCTAATTCAATTGGATTTGGAGGTTTCACGACCAACATTGGTGAAACTCAAAACCGTGGTATTGAATTGACACTTTCTACCTTGAATATGGAGAAGGGAGATTTTACTTGGACCACTGATTTGATTTTCACTAAAAACACAGAGGAAATCATCTCACTTCCAAACGGTGATGATATTTCAGCCGGTAGATTTATTGGTCAACCATTGACCATTTTCTATGACTTGAAGAAAATTGGTATCTGGCAAACTGATGAAACAGACTTAGCTAAAACTTTCGGCAACAAACCTGGTGAAATTAAAATTGAAGATTTCAATGGTGATGGGGTGATCAACTCACTTGACAGACAATTCTTAGGCTCTGCAGTGGCTGATTTTGCAATGGGTATGACCAATAGATTCTCGTACAAAGGCTTTGACTTCTCTTTCTTCCTATATGGAAGATTTGGATCAATGCTCAGGTCTCAGTTCCATACTTCTAACAACTCTTTGGCCGGTAGATATAACAATTTAGATATTGATTATTGGACTCCAAATAACCCTACCAATTCTTATCCTAGACCAAATGTAAATCAGGAAAGCGCGAAATATGCAAGTTCTATGCAATACTTCGATGGCACCTTCATTAAGGTGAGAAACATAAACTTAGGTTATAACTTCACTCCGGAAGCTGCTAAGAAAATTGGCATGACTAGTTTGAGGATTTATACCAGTATTCAACAGCCTTTCATTTTTGCCAATTATAGATCAGAACACAAAGGAATCGATCCAGAAGTCTTTATAGACGGAGAACAAGGTGTAGGTGGCGGAATTGTCAATTCTAATGTTTCACCTGCAGTTACTTCTTTCACATTTGGTATTAATGCAAAATTCTAATCAGCAATGAAAAAATTAGCAATAAAAATAAACATTTGGGCTAAATCAACAGCCCTACTAATAGGAGTATCAGCAATGGTATCCTGCAGCGGATTTCTTGATGAGGAAGTAGTTTCTCAAATCGGTAATGACTACCTCAATACTCCTAAAGGACTTAATGATGGAGTTAATGCCGCTTACAGTACTATGAGGACCTGGTATGGCACAGAGCGAGGTAATAACTTCACTTCTTTCGGAACAGATATCTTTACCAATGGTGCAGATGGTTCTTGGAAATTCATGAATACCTATACCAATCAGTTCGATTCCCAAAATGGGCATGTTCGTGAACTTTGGGATCAATTCTATCAAGGAATAAATACTTGCAATGCGGTAATAGACAGATCAGCAAATGTTACAGGGGTCTCTGAAGCAGTGGTTTTGCAAAGAATTTCTGAAGCCAAATTTATCCGTGCTCACCATTACT
>JAFMBQ010000247.1 GCA_017858365.1 Algoriphagus sp.
GACAAGATTTACAGCTATGGTTTTAACCAATCGGACATTGAACCCGCATCGCTTTATTCCACTTTTGATGCTCAACCAGGTGATGGCCCTCGCCACGTACTATTTTCTACCGATGGCAAAACTGTTTTTGCAGTACAGGAACTTACTGCTATACTGGAAATATTTGATTTCGAAGCTGGAAAGCTGATTCCCAGACAAAGACTTTCATTACTTGCTGATGATTTTGAGGGTTCAGTCGGAGCAGCAGAGGTTCGGATTTCACCTGATGGAAAGCACATCTATGTTTCAAACCGTGGAGAAGCCAATAGCATTTCAGTGTTTCAAAAAGTGGAAGGTTCTCAAGACTTTGAACGCATTCAAGTAATTTCCTCCGGAGGAATCATGCCTCGAAACTTCAACTTAACTTCAGACGGGAAATACCTTTTGGCGGCACATCAGGCAAGTAACGATATAGTTATTTTTGAGCGTGATCGTGATTCAGGGTTACTCACACAAACAGACTGGAAAGCATCTATAAACAAACCTGTTTATCTCTTCCCTTTGAAAAATTAACTGGGATTTTCCCATGCCAATTCTGATCTATAGCTGATCGTACCTGATTCTATCACAAGTGGAGAATCCAGATTATTATGAAAAAGCTTTCCTGTGCCAAGTCCTTGCGGCACGATAGGATCATAGCTCGCTGCCAATTGGGCGATAGCATTTAGTCCAATATTACTCTCTAAGGCGGAAGTCATCCACCATCCAATTCCTCGGTCCTCGGCTAGCTTGATCCATTCTTGGGTTTCAAGGATCCCACCGAGCAATGTCGGCTTAAGGATGATATGTTGGGGAGAAATCTGGTCCAGTAAGTCTGCTTTATTTTCTACTCCAATTAACTCTTCATCCAACGCAATAGGCAAAGGAGTGATTTCACATAACGCTCGCATCGCTTCCGTTTGTCCGGCAGCTATCGGCTGTTCGATACTATGAAGATCCAAACTCGCCAATCTATCTAACTTCTTTAATGCCTCTCGAGGAGAAAAAGCTCCGTTGGCATCAACTCTCAGAATAATTTGATCTTTTGAATACCGCTTTCGGATTTGACTTAGCAAAGCAAACTCTTGTTCAAAGTCAATCGCACCAATTTTCATTTTGATACAGTCGAATCCTTGATTGAGCTTCTCTTCAATCTGCTCGGCCATAAAGTCTTGGCTTCCCATCCAGATCAAGCCATTAATCGGAATCGGATCAGCTCGGTCGAAAAAAGCTCCTGGGAAAATCCGCTTTTCTCCTCCATGAATTAAATCGAGGAGTGCAGTCTCTAAACCAAACCGAATACTCGGAAACTCTGGAGACACATGTTCCTTGAGTTTCTTTAAAATCTGAACTGAATTGGACTCAAAATCAATTTTTTCAATTTTCCTTAGCTCATTTTCTAAATAATCCTCGAAATCAGGTCGATCATCCAAACTCAAATGAATCAGGGGTGCTGCCTCTCCCCAACCAATGATTGCTGGATTTCTAGGATCAAAAGCTTTGATCCAATAAACTGGTCTGGTCTTCAAAACACCACGGGAAGTGCCCGCATCAAACCGAAAATTTAAAATACGTTTGATCCATTGGAAGCGCACTGATAGTAACTCAGACATGGAAGGTTGAGGTTTTTAAGTGGGAATTAAGCGAATGGCCTATATTTGCAAACTGAAATTAGAGACTTGATGCATATCCCAAAGATTGATTTAAAAGCTTACGAATATACGCTCCCAGAAGATAGAATAGCCAAATTTCCCCTCAAAAAACGAAGTGATTCTAAACTCCTTCATTACAAAAATGGGGATATATCGCATTTACACTTTTACGATATCGTAGGTCTACTACCTGCGGATACCCTTTTGGTGTATAATGACACCAAAGTGATTCCTGCACGGTTGATATTTCAGCGGGAAACCGGTGCAAGAATCGAGATCTTCCTTCTCCAACCTCTAGCCCCAACTACTGTGATTCCTGAGATCATGCTAGCAACCTACCCAGTAACCTGGGAAACGATGATCGGGAATTCCAAAAAATGGAAAGCTGGAGAGGTTCTTAAAGGTCAAGTCCTTATTGGTGAAAAGGAGTTGATCCTTTCTGCAGAATTAGTAGATCGAGTGTCACGACAAGTCAAATTCTCTTGGAATGATCCTAATGTCGCTTTTGTCGACGTAGTTCAAGCAACTGGTGAGGTTCCGCTTCCCCCATATCTAAACCGAAAGGCAGAGGAGTCGGATAAGAATAGATACCAAACCGTGTACTCCGAAAAAGAAGGTGCAGTGGCCGCTCCTACAGCAGGTTTACATTTTACACAAGAGATTATGGACCAGCTAGCTCAAAAGGGAATTCAAAAAACACAAGTCACCCTTCACGTGAGCGCGGGAACCTTCCAGCCGATTAAGGCAAAAGAAGTGACCGAACATCCCATGCACAGTGAGCAAATCCATGTCACAGCCACAGCCATCGAATCGATGATAAAACACCAAGGTAAAATCGTCGCAGTAGGAACCACCTCAATTCGTACACTAGAAAGCCTCTATTGGTATGGAGTAAAACTGATCGAAGGAAAAGGTGAGGAATTAAAAGTTGAGAAGTTGTTCCCGTACGAAGAACGCTCAGTATTACCTCCTGTTGAAGCGGCCTTTTCGGCAATTCTTCAACTGATGCAGAAAAAAAATCTTGAGACTATAATGGGAACAACAGAGATTTTTATTTTCCCTGGATATCAGTACCAAGTAGTTTCGGGATTGATCACCAACTTTCACCAACCAGGATCAACTCTGATCCTTTTGATTGCTACTATTTTAGGGGAAAATTGGAAAAAAATATATCAGGAAGCTTTAGCTAATGAGTATCGATTCTTGAGCTATGGAGATAGCAGTTTGCTTTGGATGGAAAAATCAGTCTCCTGACATACCGAGTTTTTGTATTCCATTAATCAAAGCGTGATAATAAGTCCGACCAACCGGTACTAAGTCTCCAGCGACCTTGATATCTTTTGTGTTTATTGATTCGATCTCATCGATGCGAACTAAGTAGCTTTTGTGAATTCGCATAAAATCTCCTGCAGGAAGCTCGTCTTCAAAATTCTTCAAAATATTTCTCACTGAGAAAACAGCTTTTCTAGAAACCATGGTGGTATAGTTCCCATCAGCTTTCAACCATAAGATGTCAGCGAATTTTACTTTAACGAGAGACCCCGCATGTCTCACAAAGATTGCATCTTTGATCAAGAGCTCTGGACTCTCCACTTTTTTAGCTTCATTTACTTGACTTTTTGGAAGACCATTGCCACCTGAATTCACCTTGCTAAGTAGTTCTCTCATGATTTCTATATTTGTGATGAAACAGACTGTACTACAGCATTGTTTTGAATCTTTGAAAAAACGAGTTAAGCATAATACTCAAGTTTGAACTAGAATGATGAATAAGCCTTATTTTTGAACCTATGAAGATCATTTTGAATAAAACCTCATCAACCTATCTGTTAATCACTTTAATTCTGGCAGTTGTATTTTCTTGCCGGGAAAAAGATGATCCGGCTAATGGGAAGGTGAACGTAGTCATCACAGGTTTAGAATTACTTGACCCTTTGACATACCCCTCGGCAAGACTCAACAATGAATCAACTTGGAAACATAAATTTGAGAATAAGCTGGCCTTAACTTTTGAGTCTGGGACTGGAGAAAAATTCGTTTTGGAAATAAATCCAAATAATTTTAGCAAACCTTATTCCCTCGCATTACCTGTCGGGAATTACGATCTTATTGGAAGCTCAATCACTACGGATTCTTTTACCCAGTTATCGCTTCGGATAGCTCAAAAACTAGCGATTAATTCAGCTGATCAAAAAATAATCATTCGAGCAACTTCGGACTTTGGCCTCTTTACGATCACCAATGAAAATCTGGGAACAGCACAACCTGAAGATTTATCAAGTAATCGAAAATTGGAACTGAACGGCAAATTTTACTATCGATATGCCTTGGTGGATACCGACTCTCCGATAAAAATCCCTTTGGCTAATGGAAACAACTCATTTAATTTGAATTGGAAGCCGAAGCCATTTGCGCATCGACACCTAAGTCTGGATAATCCGACTGATCCCAACGATGTAGCTACATTCATTCCCACAGACTTCGCGATCGATCAATCTCAACTATTACTTTCAGAAAAAGGCCTGCCTTTCGCTTTATCTCCAACCATTTTGGCCGAGTTACCGAATTCTCAAAATGAAACTTCTGGGCTAGCATTCATTCAGGGTCGCCTCTTTTCGATAAATGATGGAGGAAATACGAATGAGATCTTTGAACTAAATCCGACCACAGGATTGGTCATCCGCACCATCAAAGTCTCCAATGCTACTAATCACGATTGGGAGGAATTGGCACAGAGCGATACACATCTTTTTATTGGGGATTTTGGAAATAATAATGGGACACGGAAAGATCTTGCCGTATTAAAGATTCCAATTTCCTCAGTTTTGGGTTCTACTGAGGTCCTGGCCGAAGAGCTCAGGTTTTCTTTCGCCGACCAAACAGATTTCTCTGGAAATGGAGGACTACATAATTATGATTGTGAAGCTTTTTTCTTCTCAAATAACCTGCTTCACCTTTTTACAAAGAACCGAGGGGATCAAAAAACGAATCACTACACTCTTAATACGTCACAATCAAATAGTCTAGCGGCCTTGATCGATTCTTTTGATGTAAAGGGGTTAATTACTGCTGCAGGTATTGACAGTCAAGGAAATATATGCTTGCTTGGGTATGAAGATGCGGGGTTTGCCTCTAGATCTTTTGTCTGGCTTTTTTCCTCTTATTCGGGGACGAATTATTTATCAGGAAAATCAACTCGGATATTTTTAGGAAGTCCATCTCTACTCTCCCAAACTGAAGGCTTGATCTTTGAAGAGAATGGTCAAGTGATGATTTCAGGAGAGCGGATTTCAGTTGGAGGATTAACTATTCCAGCCAAACTTTCAAAAATCGATCTTAGAGGTCTTTTTTAATCAAAACCACTAATTTGTTTTGCAGTGGTTCGGATCACTTCATCTAGCTTCTTTGCCAATGGTTTGAGGTAAGAAAAATACTTTTGATTTTCAGAGTCGAGTTGGTTTGGATCAATCAAATCCAACAAACCGAGCATAGAAGAAAGCGGAGAGCGAAGAATATGTGAAGGCTTCATAACCAATTCCTTTAGAAAGTTATTTTCAGACTCCAATTTAGAAAGTCGTTTGCTGAGTCGGTTTAATTCTATTCCATTCACTAGCAGTGCATTTACAAGTCCAGCCGAATCGAAGATTGGTTTAATTCCAACATACCAGTAAGTGGCCTTCAAATTGATTGGATTAATCTTCAATTCTATATCAGATGGTTTCCCTTCAAAGGCTTCCTTGAAAAATTTACTTAATCGCTTCAATTCATCCGGATTAGATCTGAGAATGGATGAAAATGAATGCGCATCATATCTACCAGTCCAGATTTCCACAGTTTTTGAGGCGGTTTCGTTTTGTTGGACAAATTCAAATGCACTATTAATAACCCAAACAGCCCCTGTCATGGAATTTAACTGCGCATCAGAAAATGGAAGCACTAAGCTCTCCCAGTCAGAAGCTCTGGCACGGGGTAAGATCAATAAATGAGGGATACTATTTAAAATTAAAAAAATACCTGAAAACTCAATCCCGGAATGGGAGTCTTTCAACACCAAACAACTTGGCTTCTTAGAACTCCTTAACTGCTCTAATTTTTGAGGTATTTCAGACAAAAACTGTTCCCCATTTCCAACTGAATCAGGACTGCCTATTGCCAACCAATCCCCAACTTTATCATCAAAATCTACTACGATCAAATCTAAATCCAAGCGAATCTTACCAAATCGAAGTAAATCCATCAAACCCATACAAAGCATCTCCTGCTCGAAAAATCTCAAATCAACACCCACCCCCACTATACCAAGGATGTCCATTTCACAATCGGTAATCACTGAGAATTCCCACCAAAGTGGTTCTACCTTCTTTTCTCGGCCCACTTTTGGAGTTAAAAGAATTTGCTTCTTTTCTTTTGGCGAACCTAAAAGCTGCTCAAGAACTTCTGAAAATAATATTTGAGAACTTCTATCTAATTGATCTATGAAATTTTCTTGGCCACCTACAGATAAATCACTTTGATATGTATTCGAAGCACTTAAGACATTTCCTTCTACGTCTAATAGACGTGTAAAGAAGTGCTCCGAATCCAGAAGGAATTCAGGAATTAAGTTTTTGATGTTGGTAGTTTTTATCAATTATTTAGTTTGAAGAGACTCTTCAAGGTTTCAGAATAGAAATATTAGGAAAAATTAGGCTCTATATGAATTTTAGTGGGTGATGGTTAAACTAAGATTACGATATTTT
>JAFMBQ010000248.1 GCA_017858365.1 Algoriphagus sp.
TGGTACTGGGGTTACTCCCGGGAGAGTAGGTCGCCGCCTCATTTATTCAAAAGCCTTTCAGAAACTGAAAGGCTTTTTTGCGCTCAAGACTTTTTGGGTTTATTTCAACCCCAAATATGTTTTCTTGGACAAGTAGTCCACGATCGAAATCGGGTGAAGCCTCATTTATTCTAAAGCCAAGCTTTACAGCTGGCTTTTATGCGTTAAGACCAAAACGTATATACATTACTCCCTCCTGATCAATCCTAGATAAATAAATAATGTGTGTTCTCATTGATTAAAAAAAGGTTTTTAATTGAACCTTTCATTTAAGTCAAGTTAAAATTGCTGTCAGATGTTATACATTTATCGATTGTGGAATTAAGGGGAAATTCAATTGCTAAAAAGTTTAATAAAATTCCTGTGGAATCCTTCAAGATCATTTGACGTTCAGATTTAAATCAAACCAAACCAAATTTTAATATTTTCCATTTCCATTTTTCATTTTTAGAATATTATTGCAGTTTTGCATGAAACCGAAATAAATGTCATTGCTATTTAAAGGCCTTCGCAGTATTGATTCAAAAGGACTAAGCGGTCCAAAAGATTTTTTATTTACAGAGGGGATTTTAACTCAAGATTTTGATTACGCGCTAACTTCTAAAGCTAAAACTATAGATGCTTCAGGATGGATGCTTAGTGAAGGGTGGGTTGATCTGAAATGTGGGTTAGGTGAGCCTGGATTTGAGTACAAGGAAACAATAGCAAGTTTGGCAGATTCTTTACTTTCAAGTGGTTTTGCGGCAGCTGTGATTCAGCCAAATACGCATCCAACTGTTCAGTCAAAAGGGGAAGTAGAATTCATTTTAAATCGCGCAAAAAATTTTACTCCCGAGTTTATCATCCAAGGAGCAGTTACCATTAATACTGCTGGAGAGGATTTGACAGAGATGCTGGATATGCATATGCAATCTGGGGTCAAGATTTTTGGAGAGGGAGTTAAACCCTTATCCAATGGAGATCGATTCATGAAGGTGAATCAATATCTCCAAAAATTCGATGGAGTTCTTTTTGATCATTCTTATGATCCTTTACTTTCGTTGTTTGGACAAATGCATGAAGGCGAGAATTCAACAAGGCTCGGGATGAAAGGAATTCCGAGTTTGGCAGAATTCTCAGCAATCCAACGAAACATCGAGATCGTTAGATATACAGGAGGGAAAGTTCATTTTCAAACTGTTAGTACAAAAGAAAGTGTTGCTTTAATCCGAACTGCTAAAGCTGATGGATTGAAAGTGACTGCAGATGTTTCTATTTACCAATTGATTTTCAAGGATGGAGATCTGATGGATTTTGATCCAAATCTTAAAGTAAAGCCTCCATTCAGAGGAAACTCAGATCGTGAGGCTTTAATTGAAGGCTTAAATGATGGGACAATCGATGCTTTGGTTTCCAACCATCAGCCTGAGGACTTTGATTCTAAATTCATGGAGTTCGATCTAGCAAATTTCGGTATGGCAGGGCTCCAGACCTTTCTTCCGGCCCTGGTGATTCTCGAGCGAGAAATAGGTTGGGAGTTATTGATTAATAAAATAACATCAGGACCTAAATCAATCATCCCACAAGGGGTACCAAATTCTTGGACGATTTTTGATCCTCAACAAATCTGGAATTATAATCATGATTCAAATAAATCACTTTCTTCAAATAATCCTTGGTTCGGATCCGAATTGACTGGTCAAGTGAAATTTGTCGTTCAAAAGGGGCAGTTAATTCAAGTTAATGCTTAATAATTTTCGTTCAGCATATCAGTTTGGATTACTCGGTGGAGTACTCAGCTGCGTTGCATTCCTCGTTCTTTCTTTTTTCTATTCAGATCCTTCGAATCTCACCTTGCTTTTTGGATACATAATCTGTCCCATAGCAATTTTTCTATCGATCAAATTCTTCAAAGAAGATCAGAATTCAGGATACCTTTCTTTTTCTGAGGGGATGACAGTTGGTTTTGTTACTTATATGCTAATAGCATTAATTTCAATTCTAGGGATTTGGCTTTTCTTGTCGATTTCATCAGAAACTTTCGAATTAATTACTATAGCTAAATTCGAAGTTCTTGAAAAAGGAAAAGAGACCATAGTCGCTCAGGTAGGCCAAAACTCATATGATGCAACCTATGAAAGCCTAAAAGAAATGTCCAAATTTGACATAGCCTTGAATGATGGAATTTGGAAAATCATCCCAGGTTTGTTTTTTACCATTATTATTTCAATTATTTTCAGGAAAAACCCTAACTAAACACATCATGGAAGAACAACAATCTCCTTTTCAAGCAGCAGTAAAGCCCGGGATCACCATGGGATTGGTATCATTAGCAGTAACCTTTATTGCTTATTTTATAGACTCTACCTTATTAGCTTCAGGTTGGTTTGCATTGGTAGCTCTAGTGATTTTTGTGGGCTTGATTATTTATTTTGGAAGTCAATATCGAAACGAATTAGGTGGTTATATGACTTTCGGGACTGCGTTTAATTTTAGTTTTATTGCAATTCTAATATCTGGCATTATTGGATTAATTGGTCAAATATTGCTATTCCAAGTAGTAGACCCCGAATTACCAGGGGTTTTGGCAGATGCCTCATTCAACACAACTATTGAGATGATGGAAAAATTTGGTGCTTCTGCTGATTCATTACCCCCAGATGTATTGGAAAAAATGAAGCAGGATACGATGAACAACTTTACTATTGTAGGTCAGCTTAAAGCATTTGGCATTGGAATCATATTTTACGCCATAATTGCACTAATTTTGGGAGCTATCTTGAAGAAGAAGGATAAGTCACTCGAATTTTAAACTATGTCTCAGATTTCCGTCGTCATTCCTGTTTTCAACGAAGAGGAGTCTCTGCCAGAATTAACTAATTGGATCAGCCGGGTCATGCATGACCACGGCTTTTCTTATGAGGTTATATTGGTAAATGACGGTAGCTCTGATGGGTCTTGGGAAGTCATACAAAGTTTGGCAAAAAAATCTAGTGCACTAAAGGGAATTAACTTTACTCGAAATTATGGTAAATCAGCAGCATTAGATGCAGGTTTCAGTAAGGCTTCAGGTGAAGTGGTGATTACGATGGATGCTGACCTTCAGGACAGCCCAGAGGAGATCCCTGATCTTTATCGGATGATTTCAGAAGATGGCTTTGATGTGGTTTCAGGATGGAAGAAAGAACGACACGATCCAATTTCTAAAACTATTCCTTCTCGATTTTTTAATGGAGTCACTCGATGGATTTCTGGGATCGACCTTCATGATTTCAACTGTGGGTTGAAAGCCTATCGCCTTAAAGTGGTGAAGAATATCCAAATCTATGGAGAGATGCACCGATATATCCCCTTACTGGCGAAATGGAATGGATTTGGAAAAATTGGAGAGAAAGTGGTTCAGCATCAATCTCGAAAGTATGGGTATTCTAAGTTTGGGATGGAACGGTTTCTGAATGGATTTTTAGACTTGATCTCAGTATCCTTTGTGCATCGATACAAGAAAAAGCCGATGCATTTTTTCGGTTTATTAGGATCCATTTCATTTGTTACTGGTTTTTTAATCACCTGTTGGTTGATATTTGAAAAAATCTACGGACTTAGTAAAGGTTTAAAAGTAAGAGAAATTGTAGATCAACCTTTATTCTTTTTGGCCCTAGTAGCACTCATTATTGGAATCCAGTTATTCGTGACGGGCTTTATCGCTGAATTAATGACTTCTAATCAGTCCAAAGAAGCTGAGTATAAAATTGGGGAGGAAGTTAATTTCGATTTTTGATGTTTTTTTCGGTAATCATACCGGTATATAACCGTCCTCAAGAATTAGAGGAATTGCTTTTAAGCCTGGCTAGGCAAACATATCATGAGTTTGAAGTAGTGGTAATTGAGGATGGTTCTGATTTTTCAGCAGAAAAGATTGTTCATAGCTACCAAAATCAGTTTCCTATTAGGTATGTATATCAAACCAATCAAGGTCAAGGATTTGCCCGGAATACTGGAATGAGCCAATCTAAAGGTGATTTCTTTATCATTTTAGACTCTGATGTGATTTTGCCGAAGGGCTATTTGGCAATTGTGGCAGATGCTATCGAATCCAGAAACTTGGATGCCTTTGGAGGTCCGGATGCTGCCTCTGGTGATTTCTCGATTCTTCAGAAAGCTATGGACTTTGCAATGACTTCCTTTTGGACAACGGGCGGAATTAGAGGGAAACTCAAGGATCCCTCGAAATATCAAGCAAGGGGATTTAACATGGGAGTCAGTAAGACTGTTTTTGAGGAGACTCAGGGCTTTATTGACCCTAACCGAGGAGAAGATATCGAATGGAGTATTCGAATCAAAAAAGCGGGATATAAACTAGAATTGGTTGAAGAAGCTTTCGTCTATCATAAGCGGAAAAACAACTTGTTATCGTTTGCAAAACAGGCCTTTTCATTTGGACAGAATCGTGTGAATGTTTCGAGATTTCACCCGGAAGCAATAAAGATAGTTCACTTACTTCCAACTGCATTTACTCTATTCTTGATACTTATCTTGCCAATCGCTTTTATTTCCTCAAGTATATTCAAGCTACAATTGCTTGGAGTAGTCGTTTGGCTGGGGGTGATTTTTTTTACTGCCTTAAGCCAGTATCGATCTGTTTCAGTTGGATTGCTCAGTCTATTGACTTCCCTGATCCAATTAACCTGTTATGGAACAGGGTTATTCTTCGAGTGGGTTGTGAAATTGATTAAAGGGTAGTTCCTTTTTTGCAAACAAAAAGAACTTCCTCTGGAGCCAATGCGAACCGCTTTACTTTTTCTTCAGGAATTTCTTTTACAAATTGATTTTCTTCAATAATCAAACCCGATTTTCTAAGTCTCTCGGCGTAATCCAAACCGAATTTCCGGACGTGATCACGCTGTCCGAAGAGTCGTTCTCGCTCTGCGGGATCAGTGATAGAATTGTCTTCCAAAGTTTTCTCAAGCTTATAGACAGGAGACTGGAGAATTCCCCAACCAGTTGGCTTGAGCACTCGGTTAAATTCAGCGCATGCTTTCAAGTCGTCCTCGACATGCTCTAATACGTGATTGCAAAAGACCACGTCAAAGGTGTTATCGGGAAAAGGGATTTTATGCACATCCATTTTTACTTTGGCCAATGGAGACTCAATGTCACCAGTAATGTATTCCAAATTGGGCAAGACTTCAAAGAGATCTATGAAGCAATGTTCCGGAGCAATATGCAAGACTTTGAGCTTTTCTTTGAAAAAACCAGTCTGTTCTTGAAGGTATAACCACATCAATCTATGCCGCTCCAAGGCTAAGCAATTAGGGCAAAGTGCATTTGCACGAGCGATTCTTCCATACGGTAAAAACTTGCTATAATGACATCGGCAAACAGGGCATTCTACGTTATCTCCTTTGTTAAGCTGTGCAAAAGCCTTCATGATAAGGGGGCTTATTCGCTGCAAGAGGGGACGCGGAACAAACCGGATCACAAAACTTATAATTGATTTCATGGAGAGGAATGGAAAGTCTGCAAGTTAAGAATTGAGGCTCAAGAGCGGTAATTTTTTATCGTCTTTTCTGATTTTGCATTTTTTAGGAAAAAGAGATCGTTATTTTAATTGTTTAAGTGAAATCAATCATTATTTTAGTTTGAAATTCAAAAACTAGCCAACAATACTTATGAATCCAAGGCCATCTATTTTACATATTTTATTTAGTTTACTTTTTGTCACGTTAGCTTCATCTGCCCAAAGCCAGGATGTTGAAAGATTTACCTTAGAAGAAATGGTTAAACGTGCAAAAGATCGTTCTCCTTCGGCTCTAAGAGCTCTTACGCGTAAGGAAAATAGCTATTGGCAATACAGACTATTTAAATCCAATTATAATCCTCAATTGCGTCTAAATGGCACAATTCCCAGTTATTCGCAAGCATTCAACAGTATCACTCAGCCGGATGGCTCGATTGAGTTTTTGCAGGTAAGGCAGAACTTTATGGATTTGGAGCTTGGACTTCAGCAAGTGATTTCCCCCACTGGAGGGATTGTTTCGGTAAACTCTTCCACAAATCGATTTGACAACTTCTTAGCTGGTCCTGGCCAGCCACAAACCAGGTTTTCAGGAGTGCCGGTTAATGTCAGATTACAGCAGCCTTTTTTCGCTTACAATCCTTATAAATGGGACAAGAGAATTCAGCCTTTGGTTTTCGAAGAAAGTAAAAGAGAATTTGTACAAGAAATTGAGGAGGTTTCGTATTTCACTACGCATTTGTTTTTTGATTTTTTGATCGCTCAAGTCAATTTTGATATTGCGACGATCAATTTGAAAAACACGGAAGAAATATTCTCAATAGAAAATAAACGCTATGA
>JAFMBQ010000249.1 GCA_017858365.1 Algoriphagus sp.
TAATGGCGAACTTTTGTGCGGAACGATGGGGTACTTTCGTCGGAATATCTACTAAATAAGTGAGACTTGAAGGGTTTGTATTATCCAGATCAGCATTTTGATCGTTCAAGCCTGTCATCATGGTAAGTTGGTGGATCAGTTTGATCTCCCGCTCTTGAGCCGAGCTTAGGGAAGTCCAACCTTCTCCTAAGTAATCCTGAGTTCGATCCGAAATATTCAGCAATCCATTCTCCTGAGCAATCCCAACCAGCGAAGCAGTTAATGTTTTTCCAGCTGAAGCCCAATACCAAAAAGAATCCTGATCCATGTCTCCTAGCCCAGTCAACTTATCTCCCCAATATTCTTCTACGACAATTTTCCCATCTTTTAGAATAAGGAAAGCTCGAGTATCCTGTTCGGGTAGCCAAGCTAATAGTTCTGCAAGCTTAACTGGATCCCAACCTGATTCAATGACTGTTTGGCTCTCCCAAGCTGAAGATTCATTTGGAGGAAAGTAAAGATTTTGACTTTCGGGCTTTTGCGGCTCTTCACAGGAATAAACTAAAAATGCCCAACCGAAAATCCCGATAGTCTTTAATCCTTGAATTAAGACAACAGTTAAATATTTTCGATTGGGCCTTTTCAAATTACTTTCGAAGGGTATCTTGGATAAATTTTTTCAAATCTTCACGAAAGAGTTTTGCAGAAGGAAGGTCTGTATACATCATATGTCCAGCTTCATAATAGGTCATAATAATTCGGTCACTGGCAGACTTGGGGATATTTAAATGAGAAATGGAGTGCTCCAGACCGTAAAATACCGTAGCCAAATCATAGTACCCATTCATGATCAGAATCTTTACATTAGGATCTTTGGACAGTGCATTTTCCATATCAGGTAAGGTTGTCACAGAAGCATCAGCTCCCCAAGAATCAGTCCCTTTATGCTTCCAGTCCCATTTGAACCCTTCTTTGGAATAAGCTGAAGTTGAATAATTCAAGTCCTTACTCACATTCAACGCTCCATGAAAATAATCT
Source organism: Algoriphagus sp. (assembly GCA_017858365.1). Classification (GTDB taxonomy): domain Bacteria; phylum Bacteroidota; class Bacteroidia; order Cytophagales; family Cyclobacteriaceae; genus Algoriphagus. Next base: position 1,018 of record JAFMBQ010000249.1, read on the forward strand.
AGGAAACCCATAGTATAAGCAGGTGAAATGGCATCACTTTGAGGATCAGTAAAGGAATCCATTGACATAGGATCTTTGTTAATCCCAGAATATCTCGAGTCGAGTCGCCCCACTGTTTTCCCTTCTTTCCGAAGCAATTCCTGAAAATACTCCCCGGCATTCAATTTCAAATCTGCACGCTCCCAGATTTCCGCAGAAATCCCAGTATACGCTTGAAGTTTTTGAGCAATTCCAATTCGCTCGTTAGAGGATAGGGTATTCCCCTTAAACAAAGCAGGCATATAATCTTTTTCAGTAAACTCCCGAACCTCCTGAACAAACGCAGGAAGATCAGTCCCTTTTTTTTCAACCTTATTATGATACCAAGATGTAGCAGCCATAGTCGGTAGATGGACCACATAAGACATATCCTCATTTGGTGCAAAGAATAAAGTCCGAAGATCAAAAACAGCAGAGACCATGATCACTCCATTCAATCCGTAGCCATTTCCTAACAAATAATTCATCACACCGGCATTTCTGAAGGTTCCGTAGCTTTCACCAAGAATATATTTAGGTGAATTAAGGCGGTTATGTTCCTTTAAAAACTGCATAATAAATAAGCTCACGCTACGAATATCCTGATCTACTCCCCAGAAATCTTTACCCGTTGACTCCCCTATTGGCACGCTAAGTCCAGTTCCCACTGGATCCATCATGACCACATCGGCTACATCCAAAATTGAGAATTCATTATTCACCAATTGATAAGGTGCAGGTTGATTGTAGTTGGGATCATCCACTACGATTCGCTTTGGACCCATGATTCCCATATGAAGCCAATAAGAGGAAGACCCAGGGCCTCCATTGTAAGCAAAGATTATCGGTCGATTTTTCTCTGGATTTTCTTTGAAATAGGCCGTAAATCCAAACAAGGCAATCGGCTTATTATTCTCGTCTTTCAACTCCATGGTTCCTGCTTTTGCATTCAGATTGATCGTTTTTCCATCAATCGTTACTGAATGTTTGGAATCAAAAACTTGGGCTTTGGGATCCGCCTCTTTGATAGCGGCTTCTTTTTGCTGCGCAAAGCTTAAATTGATCGTAAGGAAAGCGACAATTAAAAATTTGAATTTCATACTAGATTAGATTTAGAAATAAGAAAAGGGTTTAAATTAAAGCGTAGTCAAGAACTCACATTCTTCATACTTTTTAAATATTTTACCTTCTTTCATGACAAAAACAATATTTTTCATCAACGAAATATCTATCAAAGGATCTCCGCTTACCGCCACGATATCGGCAATTTTCCCCGATTCAATCTGACCAAGTTTGTCTTCGATTCCCATAAATACAGCGTTTCGATATGTCGCAGATTGCAATACTTCGGTATTAGGCATACCTGCCTCACTCATATAAACAAATTCCCTATAATTATCCCCATGTGGATAGACTCCAGCATCGGTCCCGAAAGCAATCTTTACTCCACTTTTGTATGCCTTTGCGAAAGTGTCTTGAATTTGGGCTCCAATTCTTCTTGCCTTCTCCGCAACCACTTCAGGATAATAACCCGGCACTTCGGCCAGCTGAGCCGCGGTCATTCCGGCGGTAATAGTCGGCACCAGATAAGTCCCTTTCTCTTTCATCAGCTTCATAGTCGCCTCACTCATTAAGGTTCCATGTTCGATAGAATGAACCCCTGCCAATACAGCACGCTGCATTCCTTCGTCACCATGAGCATGTGCTGCGACATGCATCCCGAAATCCTTAGCCGTCTGAACTACCGCATCCAATTCATCCTGCTGGAATTGCGGAGCTGATCCATCACGAGCCACCGACAGTACGCCACCTGTTGCGGTCACTTTGATTACATCCGATCCATATTTTACTGCCTGACGAACCGCCTTTCTGGCCTCAAAGGGACCATTTATAACTCCTTGATCAGGACCTGGATCACCCATCAAATCCCTTCGGACTCCATTTGTTGGATCGGCATGTCCACCTGTGGGAGCGATAGACTTTCCAGCGGTATAAATCCTGGGTCCTACCACTCTACCTGCTGCAATAGCATCTCTCAAGGCAATATTGACTCCCGAGCCACCTAGATCCCTAACTGTAGTGAATCCTGCCATCAGCGTTTTTTCAGCGAAAGCCAACGACTTGAACGCGATATCTGCTTCATTATCTCTGAATCCATCTACATAGCGAGTCGGACTAGTTTCCCCCTCAATGTGGACGTGCATGTCCATCAAGCCGGGCATTACAGTTGCATTTTTGAGGTCGATGGATTCGTCGTTTGCTCCTGGATTTTGGTAACCAGAGTTGACAGAAAGAATTTTATTTCCTTCAACCACAATCGTCTGCTCCGTGAGCATTTTACCAGCTTTCGCATCAAATAATTTTCCGGCATGGATATAAGTCTTTTGAGCAAAGACACCCAAAGAAAGTAACAAGGCTGTCCCTGTAAGTAACAATTTTCTCATTTGAATCAAGTTTGGTTGGTCGAGCAGGAAGTTAACCATTTTGTCTAAAATCAAAGCAACCGTTCCTCCGGCTTTAGCTGATAGCATCGCTCATGAAGCTGGAAACCTAATTTTTGATAAAAACCTTCGGCATCTTCTGCCGAAAACAAAAACAATCTTACATCTGGAACTGATTTTCGAGCTTCTTCCAAAAGCCCTCTCCCAATTCCCTGATTTTGAAAATTTCGAATTACTGCTAGATCGGCAACAAAGGTGCGATAGCTGAAATCAGTAAGCCCGCGAAGTATTCCAACTAGCTGACCTTGATGCCGCGCTGCAATTAAAAGATTGGAGTTGATTAACATCCGATCCAAAAGCCCAGGGTTATCCATTGGCCGGCGATTCGCCAAACCGGATTTTTCTAAAACCTCAATAAACTCCTGGAGTTTTAAATCCTTTTCTATTTGAAAATTAATCATTAAGTTTAAGTAAATGAAAATCTATGACTGGAGGAGCAGGCTTTGCAAAGGATTCCAATAATCAATTGAAAGACAATCATAAATTGGGGAAAATCAGGGAAAAATCAACTTATTCTGAGGGTAAAAATGATCCCAGCTACCGAAGTATGGCGGATTCCAAATCAATTAATGCTGCGATAGCCCATCGATTCAAACGCAAAAAAGAATTGCAACGGATTACTTGGATATCGTTAGTGGGACTGGCACTAGTTGTTCTGGCCTTTTTATTTTTCTCTTAGCCCTTCAATTTAATACGTCTCGCAGATCCTCTCTTTTTTTAAACTGAGCCTTGGCAAATGGGCAAAGTGGAATGACCTTGATCTCTTCTTTCCTTACAAATTCCACTAGCCTCTCTAAAAGCGACTGACCTATCCCCTGCTCTTTCAGGCTTTCATCTACCTCAGTGTGTTCAATAATCAATTTTTTAGGTCCTGCCATCACATAGACCATTTCGGCAATTCGTTTTTTATTTTCTTCTATAAAAAACGATCCTTTTTTTCCGTCAAACTCATGTTGGATTTTTGGTGCTTCCATGCCTTCAGCTTTTTGTTCTTCCATCAACTAGTTCGTCATATTCGGAGTCAATTGGTTCCCATAGTTCTATACTGTGTCCGTCTGGGTCTAGGATGTGGACAAATTTTCCATAGGAGTAAGACACTATTTCATCTAGAATCTGTACCCCTTCAGACCTAAGGATATCTACCAATTCCACAAGGTTTTCTACGCGATAATTGATCATAAAATCCTTTTCAGAAGGCTTAAAGTACTCTGTCTTCGAGTCCATTGGGGACCATTGTGTAAAGCCTTTTTCTTCAGGATTAGTAGCTGATTTCCATTCAAAGGTGGTACCATATTGATCTGTAGGTAATCCTAAATGCTCCTGATACCATTTTTTCGTTTTGGTGGGATCTTCTACTTTGAAAAAAATCCCACCTATTCCTGTGACTCGTCTTTTCATCAAGGAATATAGGGATTCTAGTAATAGATGGATTAAGTCTCCTTTCCTTTTACCACCAAAAACCAATCTCCCTCTAATTTTAAGTATCCGAAATCATAGCAAAATTGGTACTGACTTCCTTTTTTCGTTTCGTAACTGTGGGTGAAATATTTGAATTGAAAATCCAACCTAAGTAATTTATCCTTAGTAGTTTTTGCGAGCTCCTCTCCTTGGGGAATCAGGGATTCTAGTATGTTCCGGTTCTTTTTCAAGGCATGGTTAATATTTCGAATCAAATTGGTAGAAGCTGAATTCTGCTGATTATTGTAGGTGTTTCGGCAGGAATCATCACAGAATTTCTTGTCAATTCTTCCTCGCATTGGAGCGCCACAATTGATGCAATTTTTTTGGGTTGGGATCATCATTAAAAAGTTTTAATGAATTTAGGGAATTAGTTTGAAAAATTCTAGCTCTAACCAATTCCCTAAAAACATTTTTTAAATATCACACTTACCTATTGAATTTTAGACTATTCAATTGGAAGGTATTCCAAATCGAAACTTCTTGCTCCGCCTTGAATACTAAATAAATATCTCCCATTAGGTCTGTTTGCTCTATCGGCATTTCAACCGTAAACCAGCCACCTTCACTTCCTTTTTGACGATCAGTCTTGGTCAGATTTTTAGTCACTGCCAATAACTTCCCATCGAGGCTTCCAGCTCGAAGCTCCAATTTTCCTCCCGTATTAGTAGGATCGATCTCTAGGGTGATTCTTTTGATCTGATTCAAGTCAATATCTCGAAGCATTACCCATGAATTGTTGGCTGTATATTTCACAAAACTGACATTTTCACCATTGGCTCGGGCTGCATCTTTTAATTCATCCACATTAGAAGCCATCACCTTCGGGTTACGGATGGTCAGTTGAGTCGTAGTTTTCAAAGGACTGATTCCATTAGCGCCTTGGTCAGTATAGCTAGCTTGGACTAGGTAATAACCTTCCGCCTGTGCTGTGTTTTTCAATTGGTAAGTCCCAGTTGCTGGCAGTTTTCCACCTCTATTGGGATCTGAAATACCGAGAATAAAATCTACCATTTCAGAAATCTGCCGATCTTCCAAGTGAGTGTGACCCGGCATGACCCGTTCGCCCCATACTCCTCCTCCACCATTTTTGATTTTGTTGGCGAGGTAGACTTGGGCATTTGCATCACCTTTATATTTCTCCGAAACTGCCGTATAATCTGGTCCTACTGATTCATTTGCTATTGCATGACAGGCCTTACAGCCTGCTTGATTAATGTAAGTTTCTCCGATGCTCAAGACTTCTTCTGTATGCCCCACTTTAATCAGGTCATAGCCTTCTAAATGGGTGATAGTTAAATCCAGCTGGGATTGATCAATCGTAGC
>JAFMBQ010000250.1 GCA_017858365.1 Algoriphagus sp.
AACATTACGTTGCTGCAGTCTTTTGTCCGGGAACGTAAGGCCGAAATAGTCAAACTTTCAAAAGAGTTGGGAGAGCAAGCAAATGCTATCCGAATTTCCAACGGTCTGGAATGGTCGGATTTTAATAGAGGCTTTCCCAAATTCTTTGATAAACTGGGGGATCGGAATGAACCCATTCCTGAGCTTACCCCGGCAACTTTAGCCAAAATCGATAATCCTGAAGGCTGGTACACCAAGACGAGTAAACACATTGATGCTATTATATCGTCCTATGATGCCGGATTAAATCTGATTATGACTCAAATGTTGGCGCTTACTGGCAAGTGGAATACCCTGCAGGCAATTGCGAAAAACAGTTACGTCTATGGGGTATTCCGGAATCTCCTCGACGAACTCACACTGATCAAGGACGAGGAAAACATACTTTTGATTTCGGATGCCAATGAATTTCTAAAGGAAATCACCAAAGGAAATGACACGCCTTTCATCTATGAGAAAGTTGGAAATCAATACAAAAACTATTTGATAGATGAGTTTCAGGATACTTCAGGCTTTCAATGGGAAAGTTTCAAGCCATTATTGGAGAACTCGCTGGGTCAAAATCAAACCAATTTATTGGTCGGTGATGTGAAGCAGTCAATCTATCGCTGGCGTGGAGGAGAGATGAAATTATTGCTTTCGCAAGTACAGGATGAAATAGGGGTGGACAGTATACAATTAGAAAATTTAGATACGAACTTCCGGAGCCTTCCGAACATCATCAATTTCAACAATGCTGTTTTCAAAGCTTTGCCATATGCAATGGAGCAGGTTTTAAGTGCAACTTTTGGGGTCGAGAATCCACAAATTCTTTCTCAGGCTTATTCCGATTCCTTTCAGAAAGTTTCTCCGAAAAAAGAAAAATCAGACTTCAAAGGAAAGGTGAAGCTGGAGTTCATCGATCCAAAAGATGACGAGGCCGAAGGGAAATTCGATGAGATCGTCTTATCAAAATTACCTGGTGTGGTTATGGAGCTACAGGACCATGGCTATGAGCTGGAGGATATCGCTTTTCTAGTCAGAAAGAAATCGGAAGGAGAGGCAATAGCGGATTGCCTGATGACTTATGCAGCTGAACATCCAGATTCTGGGTATCGTTTCGACGTGCTTTCGGACGAATCCATGTATTTGAACAAAGCGGCTTCGGTCAAAGCCTTGATTTCTGGCTTTAATTACCTGCACAATCCAGCCGATAAAGTTCAGTATAAGACCATGTGGTATTATTTGGCTGTTCTGATGGATTCGCCTATTGACCATGAACTTTTTGCGCTGGATCAGATGCCTGCTTACTTGAAAGAGCAAGTCAAAACTTTCAAAGAAAAAGAGGTTTTGATGCTTCAATTGCCTCTTATGGAAGCTTTGGAAGAGTTGATTAAAGTACTCGGGTTAATGGAACTAGGGTTGGAGAAGGCATATATCTCAGGATTCAAAGAAGCTGTATATGACTTTACTGCCAATAATCGGGCAGATTTAAGTGGCTTCCTCGAGTGGTGGGAAATCAATCAAACGAAGCGTACAGTCAAGATTCCCGAAGGGCATAATGCCATGCGGATTCTGACGATTCACAAGTCAAAAGGTCTGCAGTTTAAGGTAGTCCTGATGCCTTTCCTCAAATGGACGATTTTCGATACGAATAAGGGAAATGTGGTTTGGTCGCCATTTGAAGACCTAGAAAAAGGGCTTTCGGCTATTATTCCATTGACGCTGAATTCTGATTTGGCAAACTCTGACTTCAGCGATACTTACACGGAGGAAGCGACAATGGCTTATTTAGACAGTTTGAATATGCTTTATGTTGCACTTACGCGATCGGAGGATGTCTTTTTTGGTTTCATTCCTTATAAAGAGAAAATTGGATCTCAGAATTCAATTGAAATTCAATTGCAGCAATTGATTCAATCGCATATTGATCCAGCCTCAGAATTGAGTCTGATTTCTTATTATGACCAAGAGTCAAAAGTGTTTGAATTTGGTGATTGGCCTGAAAATCTAGCCAAAACTAGCACTCCATCTAAGTCGCCAGAACTTCGGTGGGCCTATAAAAATTGGTCTGAGGTGTTGACGCTTAAGAAGTATGCGGTGGACTTTTCGATAGAAGGAATGGAGCAGCGGAAGAAGCAGTTGTTTGGGTTGATCGTCCATGAAATATTAGAGTTGTCTGCCGATAAAGTGGCTGCAATGCAGAATTTGCAAGCTTTTTATTTCGATGGAAGGTTAAATGAGGAAGAGAGGCAGTTGGTGGAAAAGCAATTGGATCACCTTTTTACAGATCCACTTTTTGCGTCTTGGTTCGGTACAACGGGTATTCTATTGGCAGAACAGGGTATTCTTCTTCCTGGAGGCAAGCAAAAACGGCCCGATCGGATTATCTTGAAAGATACTGAAGCTTTGATCGTGGACTTTAAAACCGGTGAAGCTCAAAGTCGCTACGCCAGTCAGGTTCGTGAATACATGGAATTGGTATCCAAGCTGTCCCAGAAGCCAACAAAAGGCTATTTATGTTATTTAGAAACAGGGTTAATTGAGGAGGTTTATGCATAGTTTTTTAAGAAATACAGCAAAAGAGATCCTCGAAAGTGGTGTTGATTTGCAAAAGCTCACGGTGGTTTTGCCAAACAGAAGAGCAGGATTGTTTTTTACCCAGCATTTGGGAAGTCTGATCACAGCCCCGACTTGGATGCCTGAAGTAAAAACCATTGAGGAGATTTTCTATGATTTGGCTGGAAATCGTCCTGCAGATGATTTGACCTTGATATTTGAGTTGTATCGCGTCTATCAGGAACTCAATCCGGAAGCAGAGACTTTTGACCGGTTTTATTTCTGGGGAGAAATGATCTTGAAAGATTTCAATGATTTGGATCAATTCATGGCGAATGCCGATAAACTCTATCACCATCTATCTGAAATCAAGGAATTGGAGTCAGACTTGAGTTTTCTGACTGAAAGTCAAGTTGAGTTGATTAAGCAATTCTGGTCCTCGTTTATCCGTCAGGATAGGGATCATCAGGAGAAGTTTTTGAAGTTCTGGCAACTGCTCAGTCCGCTTTATGCCAGTTTCCAAGGTTCTTTGGCTATTTCTGGCTTGGCTTACTCCGGGATGTTGTATCGGAAAGTTGCGGAGTCCTTGGATATCCTTTCTCGCCCTGAGAAAACACATTATTTTATTGGGTTTAATGCCTTCACGGGAACTGAGGAAGCATTGATCAAGCATTACATCACTGAGTTTGGAGCAAAGATTTTTTGGGACGTGGATGCGTATTATTTAGAGGACAAAGTGCAGGAAGCAGGTTTGTTTTTTCGGGACTATCAAAAGGACAAGGTATTCGGCCCGACATTTCCCGAGGAGATTCCAACACAGATTGACGATCGAAAAGCGAGGATTAAAACCTATGCGACACCTTTGAAAACCAACCAAGCCAATTTGGTAGGTTCGATTTTGGAAAAAATCCCAGCAGGTGAAGCTTGGGAAGAGACTGTGGTGATTTTGCCTGACGAGCAAATGCTTTTCCCAGTCTTGCATACCCTGCCAGAGCAAGTGAATAAAGTGAATGTGACCATGGGATATCCCGTGAAAAATGCCCCAGTTTATTCCTTTTTGGAAGCGGTTTTAGAAATGCAACGATTCATTAAAGTGGAGGATGGCAAGTTGCTTTTTTACCATACGGCGGTCAAAAATCTGTTGAGCTCGATCTATTTAAAAAGTGAAAATCCAGGTTTTGCCGAAGAGTTGATGGATGAAATGCAGCGTTTGAACCAGATTCATGTTTCTGTAGAAAAGCTTTATAAAGGCGGTGCATTGTATCAATTGATCTTCCAAAAGCTGGAGAACGACTCGCTATTCCCATACTTGGCTAATCTGATGGAAGCTTTGGCTGAGCGATTGAAGGATGAACCCTTGCAGCGTTCTTATCTATACCAATGCTTCAAGCAATTGACCAGATTGCGAGAGATTTTTGCCGGACAGGATATTCTATCCATCAATAGAGAGTTTTTTATTCGGCTTTTTCGTCAGATTTTCCGAGAGGTAAAACTGCCTTTTGAAGGTGAACCGCTTCAGGGTTTGCAAATCATGGGTGTATTGGAATCCCGAAATTTGGACTTCAAGCGAGTGATTATTTGCAATATGAATGAGGATAGTTTTCCGCCATCTGCAGGTCTGAATTCGATGATTCCCTTCAATATTCGAAAGGCATTTGGATTGCCGGTTCAAGAGCAGAATGATTCGATTTATGCCTATACTTTCTACAGGCTTTTGCATAGTGCGGAGGAGGTTCATATGATTTATACCACAGCTTCCGATCAGGGAAAAGCAGGCGAAAAGAGCCGATACATGCAGCAGATGGGAGTGGAGTTAGGACGAAAAATGGATGAAGAAGTGGTTTTTATTCCAATCGATCAGAAATCTTCCAAAGCCATCACGATTCAAAAAAGTACCGAAGTGCTTGGCTTGCTTGATAAGTACTTGATAGGAAATGATGGTTTGTCGAAGACTTCATTTTCCCCCTCTGCGCTGAGTGTTTTCTTGGATTGTAGGCTGAAATTCTACCTTCAGTATCTGGCCAATATTCAGGAAAAGCAGGAAGTAAGTGAGGAAATCGATGCGGCTGTTTTTGGAAATTTGGCCCACCTTAGTGTGGAGATTTTATACCAGGATTTTGCGAAGCGGAAAAATAGGTCCCTACTGGAAAAGGCGGATTTTGAGGAATTGAGCAAGAATTGGACATTTCCTGCGATTGAACAAGCGATTAGGAAGTTTTATCATTTGGAAGGAGAGGCCGATACGAAATTGAATGGGCAGATGGCAATCGCTCGAGATGTGCTTCAGAAATACTTGCATCAGATCTTGAAAGTAGATGAAGCTTCGGCTCCATTTAAGTTGATTTCACTGGAGAAAGAAAAAAGATACACGGCAGGCTTAGTGATCCATACGGCTTCTGGAAATAAAACAGTTTCATTGAAAGGAATCATCGACCGAGTAGATGAGCAAAATGGCTCGGTGAGACTGATAGATTACAAGTCAGGGCAGGACAATAAGAACTTTCCCGATATAGCTTCTCTTTTTGATCGGGATCATAAATCTCGGAATAAGGCTGCTATGCAAACCATGTTTTATGGCTTAATCTATCAGGCCACGAACGCTGAAAATACTTTACCTCTAAAGCCAGCGATCTTTAACCTCAGGGAGATGTTCGGGGATGATTTTAATCCGTATCTGCAGCAGAAACAGCCTTATAAAACAGGAGTTGAAGTAAATGATTACAGAGAATTCCAAGAGGAATACAAAATTGGACTCACTTCTCTTATGGAAGATATTTATAATCCTGAAATTCCTTTTGACCAAACCGACGATTTGAAGAAATGTGGGTATTGCCCTTACAAAGAAATCTGCGGCAGGTAATTTCTAAGTTATTTTCAAAAAATATTTTGTACAAAAAGGCATTGATTGATGGGGAAATACCATTCATACCAATGTGATTTATAACAAGTAGGCATTCTTTATATTGAGGATTCAAAATAACCTAATAACCCTATGAGAAAATTGCTGCTGTTGCTAGCATTGTGTTGCTTGAGTTTGTGGAGTTGTACCGAAAAAAAATCAGAGGATCCTTTTGAAATTATAAAACCTGAAGAAAGCAGATTTACAAAAATACCATTGGTGGAAGGGCTCAATGAGCCAATGGAGTTAGAAGTTCTTGATAATGGGGATGTACTTTTTATTGAGCGAAATGGAAAACTGAAACTTTACCAAGCTGCCTCTTCTGAAACGATTGTAGTAGGCGAGTTGGAGGTTTATCCTGACGGAGAGGATGGTTTGCTAGGCTTAGCTAAAGACCCGAATTTCACTACCAATAATTGGATTTACCTCTATTACGCACCTGTAGTTGGGGCTTCAGTCAATAGACTTTCAAGATTTGATTTCAAAGAAAATCTACTGGATAAAAGCTCAGAGAAAATTATGCTTGAGGTCCCCGTATTCAGAGGTTGCTGTCACTCAGGAGGTTCAGTGGAATTTGACGGTAAGGGTAATCTGTATTTGTCCATGGGAGACGATACCACACCTTTTGAGTCGGATAATTACAATCCAATCGATGAGCGAGCAGGAAGACCAGAAAATGTAGATGCACAGCGAAGTTCGGGCAATTCAAATGATCTAAGAGGATCGATCATTCGAATCAAACCTGAGGTGGACGGAAGCTATTCCATTCCTGAAGGAAATCTTTGGCCTGTTGGGACTCCCAATACTCGACCAGAGATATATGTTAAAGGAAAC
>JAFMBQ010000251.1 GCA_017858365.1 Algoriphagus sp.
AAGTTGGAAAGGAATTGAAGTCGCCTACACTGTGCACGGTTAGACTAAGCAGAAAAATCTATCCAGGGCTGAAATCATATAGTCTTGGGCGAATCTGTGAGAATCAGAAAATCCCGATCACGGCTCGTCACCGAGCAATGGGAGACGCGCAGGCAACGGCTATTCTTTTTGACAGAATGACTAAAGAAGCTCCGGATGTGATCATGGAATCTTTGAAGAAAAACACGGGTCATACCTTTCTTCCTCCAAATTTTTCTCTTTCAAAATTTCAGGCAATTCCAAGTTCATGTGGGGTTTACTACATGTTCAATTCAAAAGGAAAAGTGATCTATGTCGGCAAGGCAATCAATATTCGGGATCGGTTTAAAAATCACTTTTCAGGAAATTACCTTCCAAATCTCAAGCAAAAGCTGAAAGCAGAAGTGGTGGATCTTCAATGGAAATTGACCGGAACTGAATTTATGGCTTTACTGATGGAGTTGCTGGAAATCAAGCGACTATGGCCGGAATATAATTCTGCTCTGAAAATGCCAAAAACGCTTTGGGGATTGTTTCATTACGAGGATGGAAGCGGGTATGCCAGATTTCAGATTTCGAAAGTTACCAAGCATTTACAACCCGTCGAGACCTTCTTTTCATTAGAGGAGGCCAATACTTTTCTTAAAGGAGGGATTGAACAATATGAACTTTGCTCAAAACTGAGTGGCTTAAGAAAGGTGAATTGCACAGAAGAATTGCCAAATCCATGCGCGGGTGCTTGTGATGGTGGAGAGGCACCCAATTCATACAATCAAAAGGTCCAGTCTTTTCTGAGGCAAATCAAGGAGAGCCAAAAAGAAATTCTTTTAGAGTTGCCAGGTCGAGAAAAAGGAGAAAAGGCCTTTTGTGTATTTAATCATGGGATTTTGACTCGAATTGGATTTGTCAATGAACCCGACGAAAACTTAGATTTCATCGCCAATCTAGAACTTGTTCCTAGAATCCCAGAGACGTATTATTTGCTAAGGCAATTTTTTCCAACCTTTCAATCCAGTCAGATTAAAGTTCTCGAATCTGTTTAAAGATCCGAGGTGCTGAACGTATCGCCTTTCTTCAAGTCTCCGGAATCAAATCCTTTTTTAAACCACTTCATCCGCTGCGCTGAAGTGCCGTGGGTAAAAGAATCAGGTACTACACGTCCTGAAGACTGCTTTTGTAAGCGGTCATCGCCAATAGCATTTGCTGCATTTAGGGCTTCATCCAAATCACCACTTTCCATCCAACCATTTGCCTTCTGGCTATGGTGAGCCCAAACTCCTGCTAGGAAATCGGCTTGTAATTCAAGTTTCACAGAGTATTGATTGAATTCCTTTTGGCTTATTTGACCTCGGAGTTTATCGACTTCTGTGGTTATCCCTATAATTTTTTGGATGTGATGTCCGACTTCATGAGCGATCACGTAGGCTTGCGCAAAATCACCTGGAGCATTCAGTTTTCGTTCCATTTCTTGAAAAAAGCTCAAGTCGATGTACAATTTTTCATCTCCAGGGCAATAAAAAGGACCAGTGGCACTGGAGGCATTTCCACAAGCAGAGGCAACAGATCCTGAAAATAAAACAAGCGTTGGTTCCCGGTAATTATCTAATTCTTGATTCCAAACGATCTCAGTATCGGCTAAAATGGTAGCACTAAATTCTGCCAATCGATCCTCTGCGGCTGTAGGGGTATAATTTTGCTCAGTGGTAAATCCTTGTGATCCCCCACCTAAAATATTGCCAAGAAAGGAAAGTGGATTGGTGCCTGTTGCAAATGAAATTATCGCTACGATACCAATAATGATTAAACCTGTTTTTGAAAAAAGAAACTTCATTAAAAACCCGATCATCATTGGGTTCATTCCACCACCACCTAACCCTTTTGACGATTGACCACGTCGATCATCAACATTAGCACTTTGTTTTTTGCCTTGCCATTTCATCGGAAAAAAGATTTATTTACTTAAAATTAACCAAATTAGAGGGTTCTAATCACTATCATTTCAATTTGAGCAAATAAATTCAAAACCTAAAACCTATGAAGATCAATTATTCAATTCGAGTCTTATTTCTGAGCGCGTTCGTGTTCTTGTTTACGCAAGTAAATGCTCAAACAGGAGTAGGAGCAAAACCTGAAAAAGGAGCTAAAGTTTACCTAGATGGTTCCAAGAAATCCCTAGAAAAAAACTGGATCTATTGGGAAGGGCCAAGATTCGCTGCAGAAATGCCTATCAAATGGCCTGAAGTAGCAGACCCAGTATCAGGAGGAAAAGCAATTAGTAGCAATGATCCAGCTGGTGCTGGAGGAAAATATGGTGCTGCAGATATAGTGACAAAAGATGAGTTTGGTGACTTCAGAGCCCACGTAGAATTTTTCGTAAAAGAGGCTGGGGGAAATAGTGGTGTTTACTTACAAAACAGATACGAAGTGCAGATTTTGGATGGTGACTATGGTAATCATGGAATGGCGGCTTTAATCAATGAGCATATACCCACTTCGGAAGAATACAATGGGATTGGCAAATGGAATGCTTATGACATTGTCTTTCGTGCGGCTAGATTTAAGGATGGCAATTTGGTTGAAAAGCCAAGAGCTACCGTCTACTTCAATGGCGTCAAAATCCATGAGGATAAAGAAATATCCCAAGTATGGGGTGGACCAAACTCCGGTCTTGATGGAGGAAATGATGGAGGAAAAGGAATCACTGATCGTCCAGGAGGATTGAAGCTACAAGCCGAAGGGCACGACGTGCTTTATCGAAATATTTGGATCAAAAAGCTAAGCTTGGAGGTTCCATCAACTGATTTTTAATCTGGATAGCTTCGGGAGATACTTATTGCAGTATTTCCCGAAGTATTCCTGTTCCGTGGCCAATCATTCGCCAATGTGGCACTTCCAATTCTATTCTGGCAAGCATTCCCGGCTGCATTCCAATGTAGTTTGAGTTAGAAATGTGGGAAAGAAGCAAACTAATTGTCGGGTTATGTCCAACAAGCAGGCAAGTTTCTACCAATTCATCCGTATTCTCGATCAATTCTAGCAGCGTATTCAAGTCTGCATTATAGATTATTCGAGTGATCACTTCTTCTTTAACAGAAATATATTTTTTAATAATTGCTGCCGTCTCTTGAGTTCGTGAGGCACTCGAACAATACATCAGATCTACTGAAAATTCGCTTTTTGGAAGTGATTCACCCAATCGGATTAATTTTTCTTTACCCTTTAGCGTCAATTTGCGATCTAGGTCAAGTCCTGCCGAAAAACCAGCTTCCCCATGTCTTAATAAAAGTAATTGCTTCATTTTCCTTTTGATATCATATTAAAAATCATCTTTGAGCTCTCAAAAATCTCACCAATTCAGGTTTGATTGAGCGGATTAATTTGGAGGAGAAAACAATGCCCTCTATTTTTAGCTTTTCGAATCAGGGATCATACCTTGTGAAAACACACTTTTATGTCAAAAAACCTTGTTATCGTCGAGTCACCTGCAAAAGCTAAAACCATTGAAGGGTACTTAGGCAAAGATTATAAAGTAGCTTCCAGTTATGGACACGTGAGAGATCTTCCAAAAGGAGATAAGGCGATTGACATCAAAAATCGGTTTAATCCAACTTACGAAGTGACTGCTGATAAAAAGGATGTCATTAAAAATCTCAAAAGCTTGGTAAAGGATGCAGAAATGATCTTTCTAGCAAGTGATGATGACCGTGAAGGAGAGGCGATTTCCTGGCATTTGAAAGAGGTTTTGAATCTGAAGGATGAGAATACCAAGCGGATAGTTTTTCGGGAAATCACCAAAAATGCGATTACAAAAGCGATTGAGAATCCAAGAACTATTGATTATGATCTAGTCAATGCGCAGCAAGCGCGAAGAATTCTAGATCGATTGGTTGGTTTTGAATTATCTCCAATTCTTTGGAAAAAAATAAAAACAGGACTTTCTGCCGGACGAGTTCAGTCGGTGGCGGTTCGCTTGGTTGTAGAGCGGGAGCGAGAAATCGAGCAGCACAAATCGAAGTCAAGCTTTAGAATTACTGCTCAGTTTGAAGTAGAGGGAAAAACCTTCCAGGCCGAGCTTCCAAAGAAATTTGAGACAAAGGATGAGGCTGAGGAATTCCTAAAGAAGTGCCTAGAAGCGAAATTCGAGGTGGCAAACCTTGAGAAAAAGCCAACCAAGAAAACTCCAGCAGCTCCATTTACGACCTCTACACTTCAGCAGGAGGCAAGTAGAAAGCTTTATTTCTCCGTTGCTCAGACCATGTCGGTAGCCCAGAAGCTATATGAGGCGGGTAGGATCACCTACATGCGAACAGACAGCGTAAATCTATCGAATGACGCAATGGAGTCAGCTAAGAATGCCATTGTGAGTTCTTTTGGCAGTCAATATCATAAGTCACGAAAGTTTACCACAAAATCAGAAAGTGCTCAAGAAGCTCACGAGGCTATTCGACCGACGGATTTTTCTGTAGATGAAATCAGTGGAGATAGGAATGAATCTCGTCTCTATGATTTGATTTGGAAGCGGGCGATTGCTTCGCAGATGGAAGATGCTGCTTTGGAAAAGACAACGATCACCATCGCAATTTCCAATCTGCCTCAGAATCTTGTTGCAACCGGGGAAATCATCAAATTTGATGGGTTTTTGAAGGTTTATTTAGAAGATACCGACGATGAGCCGGAAGAAGAAGAGATAAGCGGAAAGGCAATTTTACCTCCATTGAACATTGGTCAAGGCCTGAATTTGATGGAAATGAAAGGTAGAGAATCTTTCACTCGTGCCTCGCCTCGATATTCGGAAGCAGCTTTGGTGAAGAAACTTGAGGAATTGGGAATAGGAAGACCTTCGACTTATGCTCCTACGATCTCTACGATCCAAAAGCGTGAGTACGTAATCAAAGAATCACGTGACGGAACTCCTCGAAATTATGTAGAGATGATCATTGCCAAAGGCAATTTCACCGAAGCAACCAAAACCGAAAATACAGGCGCAGAGAAGCAGAAGCTTTTCCCAACAAACATTGCCATGGTGGTAAATGACTTCTTGGTGGAGCATTTTCCAAATGTGATTGACTTCAGTTTTACAGCGAGAGTAGAGAAGGAATTCGATGATATAGCCGCTGGAGGACAGGTTTGGCAAGATATGCTCGAATCATTTTACAGTAAATTCCATCAAAGCGTCACCGAAACTGAGCTAGTTTCCCGTCAGGATGTAAACTCGAGTCGAGAGATCGGAGTCCATCCAGTTAGTGGGAAGATCATCATTGCCCGTCTGGGTAAATTCGGTCCTTTGGTACAGATAGGCGATAGTGAGGATGAAGAAAAGCAATTTGCCAGCCTGAAGAAAGGTCAGTTTATTGAAAACCTTACCTTGGATGATGCTTTGGAATTATTCAAACTTCCACGTGATGTAGGAATGTTCGAAGATAAAAAAGTCGTTGCCGCAATCGGTAGATTTGGTCCTTACATCAGACATGATGGTGCCTTTGTTTCTTTGGGAAAAGAGCAAGATCCTTTGAGTATCAATGAGGAAGAAGCGATTAAACTAATTCAAGATAAGCGTGAGGCCGATGCCAAGAAGCATATCAAATCTTTTGAGGAGGATCCTGAGATTCAGGTGTTGAATGGAAGATGGGGACCTTATATCAAGAAGGGTAAGGATAATTTCAAAATTCCGAAAGGAAAAGAAGCGGAAACCTTAACCTATGCCGAGACGATTGAAATCATTGAAAATCAGCCTGAGGTGAAGAAAAAAGGTAAATTCGCCAAAAAGAAAAGCTAGTATTTCATTGATGGGCAAATTAGTCTGCAAAGGAAAAAGAATATGAAGACAAGAATAATCCAGCAACTTGCTAAGACTGTTTTATTCTTGTCTTTTCTATTTGCTTCCAATGAATCAGCAGCTCAGAAAATCTTCAAGGGAACGATCATCGACGCTGCTCGAAATGAACCAATTCCTTATGCTACGGTCTTTTTGACCAATACTACTTTTGGGGTTTCGGCAGATGAAGCCGGTAAATTCTCGTTGAAAGTACCTGAAGGGAATTATGATGTGATTGTCCGAATGCTTGGGTTTGAATCCTTGACTTTTTCATTGAACACCACAACTTTACAGCCTCAAGGCTATAAAATGATGCTGCTACCGATGGAGGATCAGCTGGATGAGATTGAGGTAGAGGAGGAGCGTGACCCCGTTTGGTATCGAAATCTGGCTACTTTCAAAACCTATTTTCTAGGATCCTCAGAAAATGCCAAATCATCCACTATCCTCAATGAAAAAGTCCTTC
>JAFMBQ010000252.1 GCA_017858365.1 Algoriphagus sp.
CCAATACAAATGCTGAAATAGGTCATCAGAAGGAGAGTGATAATCATGCTCGGCTCTGAATTGAATCGCAACCAAGTTGAACGCATCCGCTGCCATCAGCTCGATTTCTCGATATTGAGCGCTTTGAAAACCACTGGATGGAAGCAATGACATTCTGAATTTTAAGAATTGCTCTCGCTCCATACCTTTCCACATCATCGCAAAGGAGCTAATCAAATGATCGAAATACATCATGATCCGCTCCATTCGCTCGATAAAAAAGGCTTCCGTAATGACATCCTTATCTGAGATTTGCTCCATTTCAGAAATAATCAATTTGAAATAAAGCTCCGTAATCTGATGGTATATGATAAAAATCTTCTCGTCTTTGAAGCTTGTTTTTGGCTGCTGCAAGGACAAAAGCACGTCCAAATTGATATATTCCCAATACGTCAAGTAATCTGCATAGAGCAAGCCTTCCAGGTAGGAAAGCATATCTTGGCCGGAGGCTTTAAATTTCTCTTGAAGCTGGTGAATTTTATCTAATATTTTTGGGTCAAACTGGGACTCGTTCATAGGTGCTTTTTTATAAAAAAAGGTAGTTTTTTAGCCTTCGATCTATTTACTTCGAGTTGTCAAATGGGCTTTTCTTTCAGACAAAAGTCATTGATTCAATCTAATAAACAAAATAACATGGAAGCTATTGCTAAAATCCAAAAATCTCAAAAGCAGGACACGTTCGAAGGGGTAGATTTTCTAGATTTGGACGATTTGCTAACCGAAGAGCATAAGTTGATCCGGAGTTCAATTCGTGATTTTGTAAAAAAAGAGATTTCTCCATACATCGAGGACTGGGCTCAAAAGGCTTATTTCCCATATGATATCGTAAAGAAATTTGGAGATGTAGGCGCATTTGGTCCACAGATCCCTGTGGAATATGGTGGTGGTGGATTAGATTACATTGCCTATGGATTGATTATGCAGGAAATCGAGCGAGGTGACTCTGGGATGCGATCAACAGCTTCTGTGCAAGGTTCTTTAGTGATGTACCCGATTTATAAATTTGGCTCTGAGGAGCAACGAATAAAATATTTACCTAAACTTGCTTCAGGTGAGTTTTTAGGATGTTTTGGATTGACAGAACCAGATCATGGTTCCAACCCAAGTGGCATGGTGACTAACTTCAAGGATATGGGAGATCATTACTTATTGAACGGTGCCAAAATGTGGATTTCCAACTCTCCTAAGGCTGATATAGCGGTAGTTTGGGCGAAGAATGAAGAGGGAAGAATCCATGGCCTAATCGTGGAACGGGGAATGGAAGGTTTCTCTACTCCTGAAACACACGGAAAGTGGTCATTGAGAGCTTCTTGCACTGGAGAGCTAGTTTTTGATAATGTGAAAGTTCCAAAGGAAAATTTACTTCCAAATAAGTCTGGGCTTGGAGCACCGATGATGTGCTTGGATTCAGCAAGATTTGGAATCGCATGGGGAGCTATCGGAGCAGCGATGGATTGCTACGAATCCGCTCGTAAATATGCCGCGGAGCGAATTCAGTTTGGAAAGCCAATTGGAGGATTCCAATTGACCCAAAAGAAATTGGCAGAGATGCTTACTGAAATTACAAAAGCGCAACTATTAGCCTGGAAAGTAGGCAAAATGATGAATGAAGGAACTGCCCGAACGGTTCATATTTCAATGGCAAAGCGAAACAATGTGGAGATGGCTATAAACATCGCTCGTGAAGCGAGACAGATCCACGGTGGAATGGGAATCACAGGAGAATATCCACTAATGCGTCACATGATGAATTTGGAATCTGTGTTGACTTACGAAGGCACGCATGATATTCATTTGTTGATCTTAGGCCAAGAGATCACTGGTTTGCAAGCGTTTAAATAAAATTCCGATTTTAATCACGTTCAATAAAGCCTCAAGAATTGAATTTCTTGAGGCTTTTTTTTGATTAATTATTTAATTTATCGCTTGACGAACTTCCCTAGAAACAATTTATTCTCTTCTCCTTCCCACATCACTAAATAGGTCCCGGCAGCTATTGCTGAAATATCCAACTGATAGGAAGCTCCAGAATTAGTTTGAATGGAGATGACTCCAGTCACTTCTTTTCCTTCAAGACTATAAATCTTGATTGACTTCGTAGCTATTGCCTGATCCGTTTCAAGCTCCAATTGGATCCGATTCGTTGCAGGATTGGGATAGATTTTTAATTCCTCAGAAAGGATCATATTTGGTCTAATCAGTCCAGCTATAGTGACCTCCAAAGCTTTAAGTTTTGCTCTGCAGCCTGCAGTGCTGGTCAATTCTACTGAGTAGCTTCCCATTTCAAATAACGTGATCACCCTTTGGGTAGCCTCCGGGATTAGCACTTCATTACGATACCATTGGTAGGTAAAACTCCCTTCTGGAGCGACCAATTTATTTCCATCTGGCTTGATTTCTCCTGTTGGAATTGGATTTACCTTGACTTCATATTTAGCCGTTTCAGCCAGGCAAGCTCCTTGATAGCGTATAACCGCATCATAGTTTCCGCCCTCCTCGATAGTCAGCACTTTCCCTTTCTGACCAACTACCTCAACCCCATTTCTTCTCCATCGAACCACTTCAAAAGCGGCCGTAGAATTAATTGTCAAGTCTGATTTTGAACCTGCACAAAACTCAACGGAGCCTGTAATAGTAACTGGTGCAGAATTTTTTGCTTTTACAGTAAGTTGGGCTGTCTTCTCAGTTACATTTCCTGCAAAGTCGACTGCTCTAATTTCAATTGGAATTACTTTTCCAATATCCTCACAGGTAATAGACGTTCGATTAATACTGATCTCCTTGATCCCGCAATTGTCTTTTAAATCTGTGTAAAAGTTTATTGGATTCAGTTCAAGTTTCCCTTTACTTAGGTCAAGCTCTAACTCGAGTGATTTTGAATTGAAAATTGGAGCCAAATTATCTTTCACTAACACCAAAACATCTTTAACACTGGTCTGACCTTTTGAATCAGTCAAAGTGATTTTGACTAAATTTTCACCAACATTTTCACAGGAAAAATCAATTTTACTGATCGATACAGTAATACTTGGATCAGCCAATGGCCAAGTTTCAAATAGATTTTCTGCCTTTAAAGTAGCATTTCCTTCTTGATTCAATTCGAGAATAACACTTGACTTAATTGGTGGAAAAACAGTCTGATCAAAGTCGTTGGCGGTGAAAGTCACGCTATTCAACTTAGCAGCACAGCCAGCAGCATTAGTGATTTCCACTGTATATTCTCCCGCTTGTGTGGCTTGATAGGTTTTATTAATGGCACCAAAGATTTTTTCTGCATTTCGATACCATTGGTAACTTTCAGCATTGGGAGCAATCAAGATTTTACCGTCTTGGGTAATTTCACCAGAGGGTAACTCGTTTGCTTTGACTTCCACTTTGACAGTTTCTTCTAAGCAAGCTCCTTCATAACGAATCAGTGCATCATACGCACCGGGCTCTTTTACTTCCAAAGTTTTGCTTAGACTTCCAGTTAGGACTACACCATTTCTTCTCCATTTTAATACCTCAAAATTAGCTATAGAATTTAAAGTAAGAACAGTAGCTGATCCTTTGCAGAACTGGAGGTTTCCGCTAATAGTTACGGGTCTGGAATTAGATCCTGTCACAGCTACTTGAGCAGTGGTCTTTGAGCTATTTCCTGAAAAATCTACAGCTGTGATTTCAATGGTGATAGTTTTGCCAATATCCTCACATGTAACCGAGTTTTTGCTCAAGCCAATTTCCTTGATTCCACAATTATCAGAAATAGTCTTTAGGAGAGTTTCCGAATTAAGCGCTAAAGCACCTATCGAACGATCTACCACAATAGCTTGGTTTTGAGGAACCAAGATTGGTTTCAGCTCATCCAACACTTTCACCTTGACCACTTTGACCCAAGTTTCTCCGCTTGGACTTTTAGCATTGATCTGGATTTCTTTTATCCCAAGATCAACACAGGTAAATTCTAAGGCTCTAGAATAGTTAAAGGTAAAGCCTTCAGCTTCGGAGAAATTGCTTAAAAAATCAGATGGAGCTAAAATTGTTTTACCTGCTTCATCAAGTTTTTTTATTACCTCATCTATAAAAACCGGAGCATAGGCTTCGGCCTTTAGCAAAACTTTCAACTCAAGCTCATCTGCATACACGCGACGTTCCACACGGATTAGATTATAATTCTCATCCATCACGGGAAATGCATAGATCGGGCTGAATTTGATTTTAGCAAAAGTCTCTCCCCCTTCAATTATTTTTTCAAGATTAACTTCCAAATGGCCATAATGCTTGCCTCCATCTGTCAAAACTGGACGAGCACCAGAAGTATTCCATTGCTCTACTGAATTTTGGTCTGCGGTCCATTTGGAATAGGGATTATAATCCAGTGTATTTAATGGATTATTTAGCCAATCATGCTTCACTGATCTAAGACCATCGCCAGCCACACCGACATCGTAGTAGAGAACTCCTTTACCATCATTGTCTTGATCTACTAAACTTCTTTCAAAGGTCTCATCATGGCCAGATAAGACTGCAATAACTTCGTATTGTTCAAAAAGTGGATTCAAGATCTGCATCGGAGTTCCCACTTGGCCCACACTCAATTCATGGTTTAATGGAACACCATGTTCTCCAGAGCTAAATGCAATGTGATGATATTGGACGAAAATTAGTTGACCTGACTCACTAGCATCTTTTAAATTAGCTTCAAGCCAAGCATATTGAGCAGACCCAGGCGAAAAACTACTCAGGTCATTTCCTCCTCGGGCCTTGTAATTTGCTTCAGTATAATTCTCTTGAGTATCTGTACCTGGAACAGTAAACTCTTTTCCTTTCAACTTGGTGACTCCGTCAAAATCGGTTGTCAGCTGGTCGGGAGTACCATTACTGGAATCCACAGTTAAGATAGTTATCGGTCCATAATCCGATCGATAATAACTTTGACCATGCTTTTGAAGTGGATCAGAAATCGGAGTTTTGAAATAGGCTTGATACCTTCTCCTAGCTACCACAGGTGCAAATTCTCCACTCTGTGTATCCCCATAACCACCGTTCAGGGCCCCGAAATTTTCCCAATTTCCAAAAGATGGAACCACAGGATACTTACTTAATCCCTGATCGAACTCACCCGCATTGTGTCTGAAAAACTCGTCCCATCCTGGTTGGTATCCTCCACCCTGAACCAGATCGCCCGGCATCACCATAAAATCAATGTCTCTTGAATTGATGATTTTCAGATTTTCAGCATAGCCTTTTTGCTCAGAAAGGAAATAATTGGGAATCTCAAAACCTTGAAGCAACGTAAAACCAAACTTATCCTTCCACAACTGGGGAATAGTAAATGGTCGAATAAAAGGTTGCCCAGGAAGCCATTCCCGGTAAGTCACCCTACCTCTGGGCTCTGTTTCAGAATCTGCCAATGCGACAAATCTGATTTTATCCCAAGCATTTTTATCCTTTGGGGTTTTAAATGATGATTCATAAAAAAAACCTCCCAATGAAACTTGATAACTAACTGTGATTCCAGGAGGTAAGGCTACTTGAATCTGGTATTTGAAGGCTTGGTCTGATTGAAGCCAACTCCCCTTTTCCAAGCCTGATATGTTTTGATTCTTTTCAGCTTCAGAATAATAAACCTCAGGTAAAGTTTCTCCAGTGACATTTTTCGAAAAAATTACTAGTCCTTCCTGGTTCTTAATCGTAATCTCGCTTGTTGTCAAGGTATTACTAATCCAAGTCAATTGAATCTTCCCTTGGTCATACACTTGTAGGTATGGATAGACTCGGTAAGGGTTTATTTCAAGAACTTTAGATCCACTAAAAAAAATAGAAATAGCTAAGAGGATAAAGAGCAAAAAGGATCTTTTCATTTGGAAAGGTTAGAAATCCGAATAATTCAAATATACAGAAATGATCTTACTCTATTCTGCTCCTAAATACCAGCATTTGAACCGAGTTAAGCGGGTCAGTACTGAAAATATAAATATTTCGCTGATCAATCCCTTTTCTTCCTTTGGGATCAAAAGTAATCTGAAGTTCGATAGACTCACCTGGTCTTAGGGTAGTTTTAGGAATCTCTAGGGTAAGACACTCACAGTTGCCTTGAATCTTTCGTATCACTAATTCTTCCCTTCCTTTATTGGTCAGTGTAACTAATTTCCTCTGAATTACATTAGAACTAATCGTTCTTAAATCAATCTCTTTGGGGTCGATAGCCAACTGTGCCACATCATTGAGCTTATCTTTAGGAATG
>JAFMBQ010000253.1 GCA_017858365.1 Algoriphagus sp.
GGTTCTGGACTTACCCACCGCTTCGATGGCTATATGACGGTAAATCTTGGTGTGGAGATCCACTTGTCCAAAGATATTTTCGACAACTGGATTTTCAGAAACCGAGTGAATGAGAAACGATTCAGATTCTGGTAATCTAGTATTTCAAACTCAACACTCCCAAATCACTCTTAAAGAGTAAAGTTTCAGTCGTGCCAATTTGATAAGTCGGCGCATGGCTATGATCTCCAGTAACAAGAATAATCCATTTGATATGCTGAACTGCAGCAAAAGCAATCATTCCTTTTTCTATCTCGGAATCATTAAACTCATGCTGATGAAAAGTCAGCTCCTCATTCCCTTTTATGAAAGCATTCATCCCAGAAATAATTTCTGAGGTAGCCTTAAAATGAGCAGGGATATTGACATAGAGTAGATGAACGCTACTTTTGAATAGCTTAATGAAAGGTTTGATTTTATCAAATGCCAATTTGGCTTTGGGGCTAAAATCAGATGCAAAAGCGACCTTCCGAAAGTCATTCCCATCTAATGCTTCTTTTACAGCCAAGACAGGACAAGTGGCTTTCCGAAGTACTTTTTGTAGGGTGGATCCTATAAAATTCCCTTCTAAATATCCTTTACCATACGCCCCAAGTACAACTAAATCCACATTTTCCTCCTGAATTACCCGTAAGATTAACTCATTTGGCACACCGATTCGAATGATCTGCCGGATTGGCGCTTTTGTAGGGGCAATTACTTGAATGTATTCAGGAAGAACTTCTTTTGCCTCCTCATATTCATCAATTAAATCAGAATGACCTTTTTTAGCATCATCTGAGAGCAAATCCCAATCCACCTCTGATGGAATAATTGTGACACAAATGATTTCAGCTTCAGATTTAGAACTGATTTTCTGAGCAGTTTTTAATGCTGCAAGTGAATAGGAGGAAAAGTCAAATGGAACAAGGATCTTTTTCATAATGTCTTCAAAATTTATTGATACTCAATTTGAACACATTCCTATCCTTTTCAAATGTCAAAAATCAGCTAATCTTATGATAAAAATTAGCAAAAATGAGGACTAAAGGTCTATTTCCATCTTTACGTCGCACCGACAATATTTACCCGATTCTGGAGTGACAGATTTAAAGCCAAGTTTTTCATAGATATGAAGTGCTGCTTTTAGTTTTGAATTACTATATAACGTCAGTTTTTTACCTCCCATTTCAGATGCTTTAGCAATAATGGATTGGCCTAAAAGCATACCAATTCCCTTACCTTGAGCTTTAGGATCCACTCCCATTTTGATCATTTCAAAGGTATGCTCACCCGACTTATATAAGCCCACCGTGCCAACGATCTCCTCCCCCAGTTTTGCGAAAATGATCGTTCCACCAGTTTTCACAATTGTCTCTTCCGGCTGCTCGAACTGTGCAATATCAAAGGGTTCCAAAGAAAAGAGCGATTCTACCCAAGCTTGGTTGATTGATTTAAAGGCAGAGTTATAAGCTGGTGAGTAGGGTAATATTTCAACTTGATCCACGAGTTCTACTTATTGAGGTTTCAGATTGTTAAATGTAAAGAGAATCGATTAGCTTAGAAATACAAACCAATCAACGTACTATGAAATTACACCATCTTTTTGCCCTGATCGCAGTTCTTGTCACAATTCCTTTTTTTGCCAATGCACAATCTCCAGATGCTCGGATCAAAGAACTAGGAATCATCTTGCCAGAAGTCGGGCAGCCTATGGGAACTTATGTCAAATGGAGGCAAGTGGGAAATACACTTTACCTGGCTGGAAATGGGCCAGATGTTTTCGGAAAAGTTGGAGATGATTTGACCATTGAGCAGGGTTATCAAGCTGCCAGAGAAACAGGGATAGAAATTATAGCCGTGTTGAAAGCTGCTACGGGAGGTGATCTAAGTCGAATTAAGCAATTCGTCAAAGTACTTGGAATGGTCAATTCTGCACCAGACTTCACTGATCACCCAAAAGTGATTAACGGATTCTCTGATCTGATGGTGGAAGTATTTGGAGAACCCGGAAAGCATGCCCGATCTGCAGTTGGGGTCGCTGCCTTGCCAAACAATATTGCTGTAGAGATCGAGGTGATCGTTGAGTTGAAGGATTAACCTGTTAAAAATCAAGACTGGCTTGCTTTGCCAGCGGTGCTCTTCCCTCCAATTCGAGTAATCGCTCCTTTCTATCCAGTCCTCCAGCATAGCCGGTGAGTTGTCCATTGGTCCCGATGATTCGGTGGCAGGGAATAATCACCAAGATTGGGTTTGCTCCTATGGCAGCGCCAACCGCCCGGATGGCAGCGGGGTTGCCTATTTCTTGCGAAAGCTTTGAATAGGAAGTCGTCTGACCAAATGGGATTTTGTTCACCGCCTCCCAAACCTGATACTGAAAAGGCGTACCAGAAAGCACCACCGGTAAATTGAAGGTCTTGCGCTTACTCGAGAAATACTCATCCAACTGCTTTTTCGCTTCCGTCAAAAGGCTATTGAGCGGTTCTTTAGAAACTTCCTCAGTCGTAAATCGAAGTTCTGAGATAGAATCGTCTTGAGTAGAAAGAAAAATATTACCTAAGGGAGAAGAGATAATGGGCATATTCTTTTTTTAAAAGATAAATTTTAGGAAACAGACTTCATGAAATAGAACTTCGTTGAAATACGCCTGCGGCGAAATAGAATGCGAACCTATTATTTCACCGACCGAAGAGAGATGTATTTCCATTTTATTTCTATAGTATTTCTATAATAATTTCAACTCATCGCCAACCGATACCTCCACACTTCTCTGACCTGTTCGATGTCAACTTCAAAAGGCGGATAGATTGGATTGGCCGAGCAAAGCAATAATTTCTGGTCTGAGTTAATACGGTTGTAGGCGATCTTGAAAGTCACTCCATCCTGCTCGGTGACGATCACAAAGCGTTCGCCATCTTTGATTGCCAGCCAGTCATCCACATATTCACAGACAATCCAAGCTCCATCCGGAATCGGTAGCATAGAATCTCCATCTACCTGAAAAACGCGATGCTTCTTGTCCATGGGTAAAAAAGGCAATGCAAAACGAGGCAATTCCGAAATAAACTCTGGATCCGAAAAGCCTGCCAAATAACTCGCTTTTACCTTCTGGGAGACTACCTCGATCAATTCTCTACCCTGATCATCTACCGTAGTGGCAAGGATTCGCAGCTTTCGTCCACGAAGAAATTGATCCGTTTCCAAAAGTTCGCGGAGCTTATACTCGGAGTAGGAAGAGAGGTCTTCCTTGACTAAAATATCCAGAGAAATGCCAAAAAAACTCGCTATGGAAACTAAGGTATCGAGTGGTGGATTGATATTTAACTCATAACCAGCTAGTTTAGATCTAGAAATAGTCAATGCCTGAGCAGCCATTTCCTGAGTTAAACCCTTTTTCTTCCTGAGGAATTTGATATTAGAATTAAGTGCCATTTGTTGTTCTTATTTTTTGAAATGTTCCACCAGCGTCATTGCAAGGATTGAAAAGAAATCAGATTGCTGACGAACAAACCCTCCAATCCGAAGCAATCTCCTACTTTATTATACAGATTGCTTCGGACAGGAAGCTTTTTCAATTGAATCCGAATTAAGAGGACTATTCTCGCAATGACGTACTCGATCTCTATTTTTATCTTTCTGTCAACCTACGTCAATCCCTAAATCCCTTTCCCCAAATATAAAAACTTTGATTAAATTATAAACAATAAAATGTCAATTTAATCAACAATTAGAGATGGAAGTGAAGCGGAATATTGTGCACATGGATTTGGATTCCTATTTCGTGTCAGTAGAGCGGCTGTTTGACAGCCGATTGAATGGAAAACCCATCCTGATTGGGGGTTCGGGTGATCGAGGAGTCGTGGCCTCCTGCAGTTACGAGGCCCGGAAGTTTGGGGTGCACTCAGCCATGCCTATGCGGACGGCGAGGCAACTTTGCCCCGAGGCACTGATCATCCGAGGCGACTTCGAGAAGTACAGTCAAAAATCCCATGAAGTCACCGAGATCATCCGCGAGGAAGTCCCGCTTTTCGAGAAGTCTTCCATCGATGAGTTTTACATTGACATGACGGGAATGGACCGATTCTTTGGCTGCTTCAAGCTTTCGCAGGAGATCCGACAGCGTATCATCAAGGAAACCGGACTCCCAATTTCCCTAGGACTCTCTGCCAATAAAACCGTCTCCAAAGTAGCTACCGGCGAGGCCAAGCCGAATAATGCCAAGCAGATTCTACTAGGCGAAGAGAAGCCTTTTCTTGCACCACTTTCCGTCCGAAAAATCCCAATGATCGGTGAGAAAACCTCCCAGACACTCTATAATATGGGCGTGAAAAAAGTGCTGACGCTGCAGCAGATGCCGGCCGAACTCCTGCAGGCCACCTTCGGGAAAAATGGCAACATGATCTGGGAAAAAGCAAACGGAATCGACACCTCGCCCGTCACTCCCTACTCCGAGGCCAAGTCCATATCGACAGAAAACACCTTTGAGCAGGACACCATTGACGTACGTATGCTAGAGGCGACGCTCGTAGCAATGACCGAGCAGCTCACCGGCAAGCTGCGCCAAAATGGCCAACTCTCAGCCTGTGTGAGTGTGAAGATCCGCTACTCGGATTTCGATACGCATACGACACAGCATCGCATCCCCTACTCTTCGGCTGATCATACGCTGATTCCGCTGGTCAAGGAGCTCTTTCGCAAGCTCTACAACCGCCGGATGCTGATTCGACTAATCGGCGTGCGCTTCAGCTCACTAGTCTATGGCAACTATCAGATCAAACTCTTCGAAGACACGCAGGAGCAGATCAACCTCTATCAGGCCCTAGACAAAATCAACGGGAAGTTTGGTGAAAAAAGCGTCTGCCGAGCGGTCGGTATGGGTGTGGGCAAACGGCGGTTTAATCCCTTTAATGGAATGGCTGTGTAAGAAAATTTAAAATGAAGGGATTTAAAATTAAGAGTTGGAAAAGACATTCAAAAAATACCACATCATCAAAAGCAATCCCACATTGATTATATAATGGAAAAAGATCCGGAATCGAAAGGGACGAAGGGTTTCTCCAAATGAAATGGACTGATATACTTTCCAAGTCAGGAGGCTAAGATTTCCCAAAATTAACAGCGTCAAGACCCATTGATAAATCACCGATTCTCCAAACCATCTCCAATAGATCGAATATCCAACATAAATTAAAACGTTGATCCAACTGATTTCATCCAACGTTTTTTTTAAGGACAGTCTTGATTTTGATTCTTGCATAACTTGATTTTTCATTCAATTAATTCAAAGGACCTTATCTAAAATTAAAACCAGAAAGAATACTCCAAATACGATGGAGCGATAAGAAACTTTCTTTTTACGCTTTCGCATTTCAATGATTTCATAAACTGAAAGCATTAACCCCAAAATAAACAACCCAAGTTTAACTATCTCCCAGCTGATAGAACAATCTAATTTTTAAACAAATAACTAAAGCTCCCAAAACCTACTGCAGTTGAATCTGAGCAGTGACTATAGTTTAAAATATATTTATTCTCGATCTTAACCGAAAATAAACATGTAATTTTTCGATTACAGTCGGAAAATTACATAAAAATGAACTCCAATGAACCCTTCCTATCTCTTCACTTCTTCCCGACTTGGTTTCCGGCTTTGGTGGGATTCTGATCTGCCCAAGTTTTCAGCAATGAATGCAGACGAGGAAACGATGTTCTATTTCGAAAAACCACTTTCAGAAGAAGAGTCCAAAGCCATGATGGAGCGAATGAATAAGCTGTACACCGACCGAGGCTTTTGCTATTTCGCAGTCGAATCTCTGGAAAACGGGGAGTTTATTGGAATGATTGGCCTTGGATGGAAGACCTTTGAAGCTGATTTTACACCCTGCGTGGACATCGGCTGGCGATTGGACAAGCGATTTTGGAATCAGGGTTATGCCAGTGAGGGAGCCATACGAGTCTTGGCCTATGCTCAAGAAAAAGGGATTAAAGAAGTCTATTCTTATGCGTCAAGTAGCAATAAGGCCTCGACCAAAGTCATGGAAAAAGCAGGGCTCACTCACCTGAAGGATTTTGATCTGGTTGAGTTAAAAAATACCCCAAGGCTAAATCCTTGTAGTCTCTATCATATTTCATTCTAAAAAAAAATGCCGCCCCCTTTCGGAGACGACACCTCTAACCATCCAACTATATTATTTTTTAGAGGTGTCCGCTTAACATCATATCATATTTGAGATATACATTTTATCTG
>JAFMBQ010000011.1 GCA_017858365.1 Algoriphagus sp.
AGTAGGTGATAAATTAGTCTTTTGGGCGTGCCCCCGCAGAAAAGCGGGGTCGGGCTATCCGCTCTTATCGACTCCCCCGATAACTATCGGGGTGCGTCGATACCGCTGCTATCCCTCACGCTTTAGAGGAAACATCCCCCTCAAAAGCAGGCACAAAGATAGTAGAAAAACCCTTTTGGGGAGGGTAGAATTCCAAAAAATGCCGTTTCGAAAATCAGAGGTAAAAAACGAATAATAAATTGGACTAGCACTCAAAACTTAGAAGGCAATTTTGATAGCTATTTAGTCCGCATATTCAAGCTATAGTGAACGTTTCTTCCTCCACCTATTGATTGAAATACCCCAATCTCAGCAAGCTGCTGAAGATCTCGCGTCGCCGTTGCTTTAGAAACCTTTACGATTCCCATATATTTCTTGGCAGTCATTCCACCATCAAATCCTGACGGTCCTTCCGCTAGCATTCTTGCGATCACTTTTAGCTGGCGTTCATTGAACTCATTTTTCCAGCGATCAAAAAACCGTGTTTTCTTCAATGTAAACTCAATAAGCTTGAGTGAATCAGTCTGGGCAGTCAAAATCGTCTCTCCAAAATAGTTTAGCCAATCAGTAATTTCGAGACTTTTTTGAGCTTTGGATAAGTAACTATAGTAGCTGATTTTTTCTTTTTCGATCACACTTGATACACTGATCAAGGCAGGGTAGCCAAGCCCCTGATGGATAACTTTTTCAACCAATGCACGACCAATTCGCCCATTTCCATCTTCAAAAGGGTGAATACTCTCAAAATATAAATGGGCTATTCCGGCACGCAACAGCGGATTTAGAATCTCATCAGTTTGACCCGGAGTAGTTTGATTAAACCAATCCACAAAGGCTTCCATCTCTTTGGCAACCTGACGCGAAGGCGGTGCCTCAAAGTGGACAGTTTCTTTGCCGATCGCTCCGGATACCACTTGCATCGGGGATTCGTCACTTCGCCACCCTCCTGCATTGATGTATCGGTTGCCCTCCATCAGCATACGATGCCACTCGAATAGTGCTCCCGCAGTCAACTCATCTGCGAAAGTGGCTCGCAAGGCTACCATCATTTTCGCTACTCCTTTGGCACGATGATCTTTCACGAAAACGGGCTGAGTTTCATGAATCCCCAAGTTCTTTTTGATCGAACTCATCACATCAATCCGACTGAGCAACTCTCCTTCGATGGCCGAAGTCTTCATCGCTTCAGCTACTACAATTTCGAGCATCAATTCTAGTTGATCTGTCGACCTCAAGCCTTCAAGCATACCGGCTCCCTGACCTGATTTTAGCAAAAAATCAAGTTGCTTCTGAGTCAGAATACCTTGCTCATAAACAAAGTCCGGCCAGTTGGGGTATTGCCAATTGTAGATCATGAGCCGAATATACAACTTATTCAGCTCAATTTTTTAACTTATATGAGCCGATTAGTCGAATTATTCGGCTCATGCTATGCCGTCGCTTGAATTTTTACCCGTAAATCTTAAGTTCAAAAGCTCATTATTTTTAAAAAACAGCATCTTTACAAAGCATTTAAGTGTAACATACAGCTGGTGCTGTTTTTATAAAAATAACATGAATCACCTCCAATCCTCCTTCACCCTTCCTTGCGGCGCCATTCTAAAAAATCGTTTAGCTAAAGCACCCATGACGGAGCGGATGAGCAATTCGGCATACGAGCCAACTCCTGAGCATGAACATCTCTACACACTTTGGTCTCAAACTGGCGCAGGATTGCTGATCACTGGAAATGTGATGATTGACAGAGATCATATGGAATCGGCAGGCAATGTTTTCTTAGGTGATGTGGCGATGATTCCAAAATTGAAAAAATGGACTGCGGCTGGCACTATTCATGGAAATCATCTTTGGGCTCAGATTTCCCATTCTGGAAGGCAAACCAATCGCTTTGTGAATCCGCATCCCAAAGCACCTTCGGCGGTAAAGCTGAATAAACTTTTCCTCTTTGGGACACCAAAGGCAATGAGGGAAGTCGATATTCAAGAGGTGATTTCCGGTTTTCGGCTTGCTTCAAAAATCGCCAAAGTTTCAGGGTTTACCGGAATACAAATTCATGCAGCTCATGGCTATTTACTGAGCCAATTCCTCTCTCCTAGAACTAATCATCGAACAGATCATTGGGGGGGAAGTCTTGAAAACAGAAGCCGCCTTTTAATGCGAATCGTACATGAATGTCGTGAGGAAGTTGGAGCTGCCTTTCCTATTTCTGTCAAGTTGAATTCTTCTGATTTTCAGCGAGGAGGGTTTACCGAAGCTGATTCTCTAGAGGTTGTTAAAAAACTGAGCGATGCTGGAATAGATTTGATCGAAATTTCCGGAGGGACTTACGAAAAAGCAACCTTTTTCCTAGGAGATGAAGAGAAGGTAAAAAAAGAAAGTACCAAAAAGAGAGAAGCCTATTTCTTAGATTTTGCGAAGCAAGTCAGACAAATCAGTCAAGTACCGCTCATGATTACGGGTGGGTTTCGCTCTTTTGATTTTAGCAATGAAGTTTTGGCAAATAGAGAATGCGATTTGATCGGAATGGGAAGGCCATTTATTAGTAATATCGATTCGATACAACGATTTTTAGCAGGTGAAGTGAAGTATTTATACAGCCCTCCAATCCGAACAGGTTTCAAAGCCTTTGAAGACGCTGCGGAAGCTGGCTTTTATGCCAGACAGCTGATTAAGCTAGCCGAAGGGAAAGGCCTTCAGAAAAATCTCAATCCAATCGCTTGCTCCATGTTTATAGTCAAGCACGAATTCACGAAGGCCAAAGAAAAAAACAATATAAAAATCAGCTCTATCTAAAAAAGGTCATTTTGAATAAATTTTTTTGCCTGAAAATCTCAAATTTTTTTATCGCTGAAAGCGGCATATCCGAACAATTAGAATTCAGAATCTAGGTATTACTCATTGATATTCAGTCGAAAAAGAATATCTTCATTTAGACATCAGGTTAAAGGTTTTGATGTTTTAATGAATAAAAAAATGAAGCCCTTTTCTAAACTCCACCTCTGGTTGATTGTACCATTTGTGATTACCTTGATTGGATTCCAAGGCTATTGGACAGGATTTAAAAATGCTCCAATTCATTGGCACCTTCACGGATTATCAGCCACTTTTTGGTATATAATTTTGATAATCCAGCCTTGGTTATATCACCATCGCCCCATAAAAATTCATCGAAAGGTTGGGACCATAGCCTTGATTTTAGCTGGTTTCGTAGTCGCTTCCTCACTTAATATGGTTTTTATCAGTCTTGGAATGGCGGAATCCTCACCACTTTATGGCGTAAGATATAGTCTAGCTTTGGTTGATTGCATTTCAATTATTGGATTTACATTTTCCATAATTATGGCAATCATTCAGTCAAAAAACATTCAAGTACATGCCAGATGGATGATATCTACCGTTTTTTGGGTACTGGCTCCAGGCACAGTACGGTTTTCATTTATACCTCTTGGGGCCTATTACCAGCCAACACAATTTTCCGATTTTCCTTTTATGTGGTCCGACATCTTTATTTGGAATCAAGTACTGATCGCTTTGATCATACTATTTCTACTAATTAAAGATTACTTCAAGCTCAAAACTGTCTATTTCTCCTACATTTTTGTTTTGATCGCCGTATTGATCAATATCCCAATCATAGAAGGACTTAAAAACTCTTCAGTTTTAAAAGCCTTCTTTGATGAGCTCGGGAAATAGATTTCCAGTTAAATTGGAAAAATTAACGCTAATGTGGGTTTTAATCTTGTAAATGACTTAAAACTTAACCTTCGCTTCCATTTTTGCTCCGGCTCTTTCAAAAGCCAATGAAGTGGAATCTCCTTTTTGGAAGGCACTCAGCGCCCGCATGTAACTCATCATATCGACAATGGTCGAATCTCCCATTTGTAGGATTACGTCTCCTTTCATCAATCCAGCAGCTTGGGCAGGCTTATCTTCTGAAACTCCATCAATTCGCATGCCTCTACCATCGTACAAATAATCAGGAACGACTCCAAGTGAAACTGTAAATCGAGGAGAATCGCCAGATGAATCCTTGGTCTTGGTAAAGGCTAATTTCGGCTCTGCATCCAACTGATCTACCAATCGATCGATGTATTTTACAACTAGCAAAAGGCCATCATAATTGATCAAGTCAGAATCATCAGAGGGACGGTGATAATCGGCATGCTGTCCAGTGAAAAAGTGTAAAACAGGCAAATCTTGAAGGTAAAAAGAGGTGTGATCAGAAGGACCTATACCGGATTCGGAAGTCACCAACTTCAAACTATCGGCATTGACCATATCCAATGCAGGCACCAAAGATGGGCTGGTTCCAACTCCATTGATTGCGAGCGTCTTCTCTTCATTCATTCTTCCCACCATGTCCATATTGATCATATAGTTCACTGTAGAAAGCTCGATGGTAGGGTTCTTTACAAAATAATTTGAACCCCAAAGCCCATTTTCCTCGCCTGAAAAAGCGATGAACAGGAAGTTGGAGGAGTGTTTTTCATGCTTCAATAGTTTCGCCAAAGCGACCAACGCTGCAGTTCCCGAAGCATTATCATCTGCTCCGTTGTGAATTGCAGAATCTCCACGATGAAGCGAGCTTTGACCTCCCATTCCCAAATGGTCAAAATGGGCGCCTATTACGATCGTGTTTTCAGATTTATTGTCAATAAAACCGATGACATTTCTTCCGGTCACGCCTTCGCCGTCTGTTCCAATAACAGCTTCTTCATGCGGATTGGTTGGTTTAGATACCGTAAAAGGCTGGAAAAATCCAGTAGTTCCTTTTGGCTCCAAACCAGACTTTTTGAACTCCTCGGCTAGATAATCCGCTGCTTTTTGCTCGCCTTCAGTACCAATTGCCCGTCCGCCCAGGTCATCAGCCGCCAAAAATGTAACATCAGCTTTTAAGCCTTCAAGTAAGGCTTGATCTGTCGGCGCAGTATCGCAACTCCATGAAAAGAGGGCAAATACTACTAAAATGAGGGTGTACTTCGATTTTTGGTTCATACTAAAATGGGTTTCAGCTCAAAGATAATAATTGGTATCTTCGTACTGCAAATTAAACACTCCTTAATCCAAAGAATGAGAGCACTGATTATTTTAGCCCTTTTTGCAACATTCGCTTGCAACCCAAAAACTGAAACTATTGAATCCCCTGAATCCACCGCCCATTCGGCATCTGATTCACTTCTTCTTCAACCCGAAGAGATGAAGTACCTGAAAAACATCAAGCAAATCACTTTTGGTGGAAATAATGCTGAAGCATATTGGTCATTTGATGATAGCATGTTGGTTTTTCAATCGGACTATGCAAGTTGGGGCAATGAATGCGATCAGATTTTCTATACCACTTGGGAAACCGATGATTTGAAAAATAATACTCCGAAACGCTTGAGTACAGGCCTAGGAAGAACCACTTGTTCGTACTTTTTATCGGATAATAAAACGATCGTTTATGCTTCCACACATTTGGGAGATAAGAATTGTCCTCCAGTCCCTGAGCCAAGAACTGACGGCAAATATGTGTGGCCGATCTATGATTCCTTTGATATTTTCACAGCGGACTTAGAGGGAAATATCTTAAATCAGTTGACCAATGAACCGGGCTATGATGCAGAAGCGACTGTTTCGCCACAGGGAGATAAAATCGTATTCACCTCCTTGAGGACGGGTGATTTGGAGCTTTATACCATGAATATTGACGGCACAGATGTGAAGCAGATCACTTCAGATCTAGGATATGACGGAGGAGCTTTCTTTTCCCCAGATGGATCAAAGCTAATCTGGAGAGCCTCCAGGCCAACAAGTGAGGCAGACGTGAAGATTTACAAAGATTTATTGGCTGATGGATTGGTGATGCCAACCAGCATGGAGTTATATGTAGCCAATGCTGACGGTTCAGATGTCAAAAAATTAACTGATTTGGGTAAAGCTAACTGGGCACCATTCTTCCATCCATCAGGTGAAAAAATCATTTTTGCTTCTAATCATCAAACAGAAAGAGGCTTTCCTTTCAATTTGTTCATGATCAATATCGATGGAACAGGTCTTACCAAAATCACCAATGACGGTACGTTCGATGCATTCCCTGTCTTCTCAAACGATGGTAAGCACTTGGTTTTTTCCTCCAACCGGAATAATGGAGGAACCCGTGACACAAATCTATTTGTAGCAGAATGGATTGGGAATTAATCGACTGATTTTAATCAAGTTGAAAAAATGAATGAATCAATTACCATTTTATCCTTGAATCAAAATATTTATATTGCATCAACCTAATCATCAAAAACTATGAAAAAACTTAAATCAAGCTTTACAATTGCATTTGCAATCCTATTTATTTCAGCATTTAGCTTTACCTCTTGCGGTGGAAAAAAAGAAGCAAACAACGAAGAAGCTGAAACAGAACAAGCTGAAGGTGTAGAGCATCCAGCAGAAGCAGAACATCCAGCAGCAGCTGATAGCACCGAGCACCCGGCTAAGTAAATACCCGAGGTTCAAAAAATAAAAAGGCTGTTTTCACAGCCTTTTTTTATGCTTTAATCTTTCGCTGAAAAGAAAACTTGGAGCTGACTTTAACCTCCTTGCCTTCGATTTCCAAGTAAGGATAAGCTAGAAAATTGATAGGTCCAGCTTGTGGTCCTGGAGTAAGTTTCAAATCTCTGCCTCGGCTCAATTCAATTCGATTGGCTGGGTGTCTCCCAAAATAATACGTAGCTAAAGCCGCATATTTATTTCCCTCACTGATATCCACAGGCCACCATTTGCCATCCGCATAAAACTCAGCCCAGCAATGGTAGCCATCAATCCCTCCCTCATTTCGATCCGATGGAATCGAAGCTCCAATCGCAAACCGTGCAGGAATCCCCACCGATCTTGCTAAAGAGATAAAAAGCGAATGGAATTCTGTGCAATTGCCTGTTTTGGAATCGCAGGCATAGTTGGAATCGCCTTTGCCGTAATCCCCCACCTTGGCGTATTTCATATTGTCAATCACATAATCGTATAAGACCCGCGCTTGGATAAGATGCGAATCATTAATTTTATCACCGATTTCTTCCTTTGCGATTTCTTCAAATCTCCCTCCCGTGGGCATCAGTTTAGTGGAAGCTAAGTATAGCGACTTCTCTGGCGCGGGAGCATCATAGGGACCTTTTTCCTTTCGTTTGACGGAATAGGTAATCGAAATCTCTTCGCCTGAGTTTTCTGGGCCCACCTCCATATAGTACAAGGTGTTGCCGTAGTTCCCATCTTTAATTTTCTTAGCCCCTTTTGGTAAGCTGACTTCCAAAACTGACACTTCTTGGAAGGGGTCTGACTCTGCCAATGGGATCCAGATTTTTGCCGGACCATCAAGTTGAGGTAGCTGAGCAGTGTAATAAAACTCAAACTCATCTCTTCCTTCGACTACGCCCAAAAGTGCGTTGTTAGATTGCTCCAAGGGTAATTTAAACCAAGTTTTATCTTCTTTATTTTGCTTCCAAGAATAGAACGGCTTCCCGTTCAATTTATGAACAGTAGTAGAGGTTACATCCATTCCACCAGGTTCTCCCTCCATAAAAAAATCCACATCATAGACATCTCCACTTTCATCAACCAAATCCACACAGGCGAAATGGCTCTTGGGACCCAAGTTGGATAAATACTCCGTATGAACTCGGACCAGCTTCATTTTCATATCATGATTCTCATCCTTCACAGGAAAGAACCCATCATTCTTTTCGGTTTGATCAGCGATAAAAGCT
The DNA here is from genome assembly GCA_017858365.1 of Algoriphagus sp. GTDB lineage: Bacteria > Bacteroidota > Bacteroidia > Cytophagales > Cyclobacteriaceae > Algoriphagus. The sequence continues at coordinate 7,773 of JAFMBQ010000011.1, forward strand.
TTGATTCCTTCTTCAATTTCAGCGATACTTACCTTTGGGGGAGATGATTCCTGATTGACTACCAAGTTTTCGGCTTGCTTATTTTGACTGCAAGAAAAAAGTAAGCCGAAAACTGCAAGAAAAAGGCTGAAATGAAATTGATTTAATTTTCTCATGCTTGAATTTACAGCTGTTTGTGATCAAGTCCATATAATGAGAAAAGTTTCCCTTAATAATTCAAAAATTTTAAATGAGTAAATCTTCACAGCTTGGTTACTAGCTCTTCCAAAACCTTCCTTTACAAGAACACTTAACTTTTTCAAATTTTGATTCCTAAAATGATTTTTGCTTTATTAAGGGAACCGCAAATCAACCTATGAATCTTTACACCAGACTAGTTTTACCACTATTAATTACGCTCTTTTTGGGATTCACCAAAATCTATTTTGGAGAAGCTGCTAAATCATGGGAAGGTGTTTTTTCCTATTTACCACATGTGAATACCGTCTTAATCATTTGCGGATTTACTTGGAGTCTTCTTGTCTTAACAAAAATTGGAAAAATTGCCCTGCTCAAGCAATATGATATCAATCAAGAGGATAATTTAAAAGCACGAAAAGTCTTCACCCAGATCAACGTACTTGAAAAAGTTGCAAAATTCATGATTATTGTTCTCGGAATTGGCCTGATTCTAATCTCGTTTGAGTCAATAAGACAGATTGGAGTAGGGCTTTTTGCATCGGCTGGAGTGGCTGGAATTATTATTGGTTTTTCTGCACAAAAAGCAATCGGAACCCTGATCGCAGGCGTACAAATTGCCATCACACAGCCTTTTCGATTAGAAGATGCGGTGGTTGTGGAGGGCGAATGGGGCTGGATTGAGGAGATTAATTTGAATTATGTAGTAGTTCGGCTTTGGGATCAGCGCCGCTTGATTTTACCTTCGACTTACTTCTTAGAAAAGCCCTTTCAAAACTGGACTAGATCCTCATCAGACATTATTGGATCTGTTTTTATACATACGGATTACTCGATTTCCTTTGATGCACTTCGCGCAGAACTTGACCGAATCTTGGAATTAACAGACCTTTGGGACAAAAAAGTTAAGGTGCTACAGGTGACCGATGCCAAGGAATTCACCGTGGAGTCAAGAATTCTAGTCTCCGCCAAAAACTCCCCGACGGCTTGGGATCTTCGGGTGTATGTTCGAGAAAAGATGGTCGAATTTATTCAAAAAAATTATCCTGAAAGTTTACCTAAAACACGAATTAATCTTACTTCATCAGAAAAAAAATAGGGGCATTTACTTTTGCTCTACGCAAGTACATTAGAATTTCGCCTTTATTTTTTGTGGCGATTTTTCAACTCATCCCAAGTCTCAAAAAATTCGATTTCACTATTTTGAATACATGCTAAATCGTCTCAAATTTTACTTCATTTTTTGCATATTAATTTGCTTTTCAGTGCTGTCTTGGGCTCAGGAATCCAAACAGAACAATTGGAAAGTAGGAAGTTTTATCGATTTATATTATGGCTTTGATTTCAATCACCCTGAGGAGAAAAAACGATTGCCCTTTCTCTATAATCATACTCGGCATGATCGGCCTCGCATAAACCTCGCCTTAGTCCAAGTCGCATATGAATCCAAGCGGTTTCGAGGAAAACTAGGACTTCAGCAAGGAACTTATTCTCAGGACAATTATGCTGCAGAGCCCAAGGCACTGCGATGGATCAATGAGGCAAATATTGGTATTGCATTAGACCAAGAACAAAACCTCTGGCTTGATGTAGGAGTATTACCCTCGCATATTGGTTTTGAAAGTGCTGTTTCTTCCGAAAACCCAACGCTGGGAAGGTCCCTTATTGCGGAAAATAGCCCCTACTTTCTTACTGGCGCAAAGCTTGGCTGGCAAAAAGATGATCACTGGTATTTCTCTTTATGGCTCACCAATGGCTGGCAAGTAATTCAAACAATAGCTGGAAACTCTTTACCTTCCTTTGGAACCCAAGTCAATTTCTCCCCAACTAATCAATTGACACTGAACTGGAGCACCTTAATCGGGAATAACTATCCCGATAAATTGCGAAGGATGCGCTATTTCTCCAATCAGTATTTGACCTACCAAATTTCTGAAAATTGGAAAGTAGTGGCAGGAATAGATTTAGGCTGGGAGCAAGTGGTTAAGAAATCTACCAAAATGAATTTCTGGTCAGGGGCTTCACTTATCTCAACTTATACTTTTGATCAAAACTGGAAGGCTTCTTTGAGAGCTGAATATTACCAAGACCGAAATGGCGTGATCGCAGTCAATCAAACTGCTCCAAGTTTACTAGCTAGCGGCTATAGTATAAATCTTGATCGAAAGCTTAGCGAAAATTTTATGCTACGAATAGAGTCCAGATATCTAATCAGCCCAAATGAGGAATTCTTGAAAGAATCTAAACCGACTTCTTCTAATTACTTTATCCTTGGATCTATTTCATATCACTTGAAAGAATAGAATTAGTAATTTCAAAAAACATAAAAAATGAGCTACGAATCTTTAATGTATTTCCATCTACTCACCGTAGTACCCTGTATTTTTTTAGGTGGATACCTTCTTGCCGCTCGCAAGGGCGGAACTATCCACCGAAAACTGGGAGGAATTTATATGATTCTTATGGTCCTTACTGCATTAATTGCCTTACTAATTCCTGCTGGCGTAGGGCCTCAATTTTTAAATCATTTTGGCTACCTCCATTTACTCAGTATCATCGTCCTTTGGACAGTCCCCACAGCTTTTTTAGAAGTAAAAAAGGGCAATATTAAAGCCCATCAGCGCAAAATGGTGATTCTCTATGTAAGCGGAATTATCATTGCGGGAGGCTTTACCCTTACCCCTGGAAGGTATTTGTATGAGTTGTTTTTTGGGTAAAAAGAAAACATCCAAGACTTCTCTTACTTCGGATTCTGGAATTTATTGTACAATCGATTGTACAGCTTTTAGGGAAAAATTTAGAATAGATATTTCTTTTCAAGAAGATTTAAATCCTAATTGAGGTAAAAAATCTCCTAAAACTTTTTGTTAAAATAATTTGATAGTCAAATTTTTATTTATAAAATGCAATCGATTGCACAATTGTAATCAAAATTTCAATAACCCAAAACTCAAATTACACATGGTAAAACCACTACAAAAAAGGAGACTGGCCGTACGTTTGGCACTACTCTTTTTACTGGGCTGCACCCCAATTTTTCTAAAGGCGCAGACCAGACAGGTAAGCGGCAGAGTGACCTCCGATGCGGGCGAAACTATGCCAGGTGTATCGATCGTAGTAAAAGGAACTACAACCGGTACCACTACGGATATTGATGGAAAATACTCCATTAATGCCGACCAAGGAACAACCCTTGTCTTCTCATTCATTGGGATGATTTCCAGGGAAATGGCTGTTGGCAATTCAAGCACACTGAATATCGAGCTAGCAACTGACATTTCTCAATTGGAGGAAGTAATCGTAGTCGGCTACGGTACGCAGCGAAAAAGTGACCTGACCGGATCTGTATCGTCTGTAAAAGCCGCTGAACTTACAGCATTTCCAGTAGCCAATGCCGTCCAAACATTACAGGGACGAGCAGCTGGAGTAAGTGTACAGGCAAATAACGGTGATCCGGGAGGAGCTTTGAAAGGAAGAATCCGGGGAGGAAACTCCATCAATGCCAGCAGTGACCCACTTTTTGTAGTGGATGGTTTCATAGGAGGTACAATACCAGCACCTGAAGATATTCAGTCTATGGAGGTCCTCAAAGACGCTTCTGCAACTGCAATATATGGCTCAAGAGGAGCCAATGGCGTCATCATGGTCACCACCAAAAAAGGAAAAGCTGGGAAAACCAAAATTGATTTCAATACTTCTTTTGCAAGTCAAGAACCTGTAAGACGGATGGATATGCTAAACGCCTCGCAGTTTCTCAATTATACCCAGGAGGTACATCCCAATTATATTTCAGGGGGTGCAGATACGAATTGGCAGGATGAAATCTTTCGAACAGGAGGAATTCAAAACTACCAATTGGCAGTATCAGGTGGTACAGAAAAGATGAATTATTACGTTTCTGGGGCTTATTTTGATCAGAAGGGAGTAATCATCAACTCTGGATTTGAGCGGTATTCACTCACTAGTAATTTGAATTTCAATGCCTCCGATAAGATCACTGTAGGATTAAATCTATTTGCCAGAAGAGAAGGCAAAAATGGCGTAGTGACTCAGGAAGGTTCTGGAGGAGCAAACAGTGCAGGTGTGGTAGGTTCTTCCCTACGCTTTATGCCGGATCTTCCGGTGACTAATCCGGATGGCTCCTTCACGATTGCTAAAATCGGAGATCCGATTGATAACCCTTTTGCGGTCGCTTCTCAACGAGAAGATGAAAACGTGGCTGATTTACTTCAAGCAAATATTTTTGTGAATTTTGATATCACTAAAAACTTGACATTCAAAACCACTTTAGGTGCAAAAACAGATAATGGAAGACGAGGAATATTCATACCAACTACGCTGAATCAAGGTCTAAATACAGGCGGTGAAGCAAGTATCAGCTCCTACAAAAACACCGATATCATCAATGAGAATTACTTAACTTTTTCCAAAATATTTAGTGAAAAACACAATTTCTCGATCTTGGGAGGTTATTCCATCCAAAAGTCACAGAATACCAACTGGCTCGCAAGAAGCCAGTCTTTCATCACCAATTCGGTCTCGTATTGGAATCTAGAAGGAGGATCTGTACCCCAAATCCCGAACTCAGGATTCTCCGAAGTTCAGATTGCTTCCCTTTATTCCCGAATCAATTACTCGTTTAACAGCAAGTATTTATTCACTTTCAATGCGAGATACGATGGCTCGTCTAACTTCAGTAAGAACAATAAATGGGCATTCTTCCCGTCAGGTGCTTTTGCTTGGAATATGAAGGACGAGAAGTTCTTACAAGAATCCAGCTTATTCTCAGATTTCAAATGGAGAGCGAGTTACGGACTCACTGGTAATCAAGCGATTTCGCCTTACCAGACGCTTGCACGTTTTTCAAATGTATTCACAGTAATCAACGGATCCCCAGTAAATGCAGTCCGCCCTACTACGGTAGCCAATGACGATCTTACCTGGGAGACTACTAGACAATTTGACTTTGGTGTGGATATCGGATTCTTTGAAAACCGGATCAATTTGACCGTGGATTATTACAGAAGTGTAACCTCTGACTTACTATTCTCGGTACCACTTCCATCCTACTCAGGATTTGGTAGCCAGCTCCAAAACATCGGTAAAATAGAAAACAAAGGATTCGAACTGGGCCTTACCACCATCAACACAACAGGAGAATTCGACTGGAGAACAAGCTTTAACATCTCTACTAACAGAAACAAGGTGCTAGAACTTCCTGACGGAAATGACATTCTTTACGGTTCTGGACCAGGCCATTTGATTGGCTTGGGACAAACTCAAATCCTTCGAGTAGGTGAGCCGGTAGGAAGCTTCTTTGGATGGATTTATGATGGAGTCTATCAAAATGGAGATACTTTCCTTCCCGGTGGCGGATTTGAGCAAGTCGCTGGAGGCGAGAAATTTCGTGATATCGACGGCGAAAAAGATGGTGCCGGAAGACTTACGGGAAACCCTGATGGCAGACTAAATGCAGACGACCGAACAATTATCGGAAACGGGCAAGCAAAATTTATCTGGGGATTGAATAACGACTTTAGCTACAAAGGTTTTGACTTGAACATCTTCTTCCAAGGGTCCCAGGGAAACAAAATTTTGAGCTACACCCTATTGGAGCTAGAGACTCTTTCAGGATCGATCAATTCTACCACTGAAGCCTTGAATCGCTGGACTCCGACCAATACCGATACCAATGTGCCCTCTCGTACGCTCAATAGAACTCAACGAGTAAGCAGCAGATGGGTATTCGATGGCAGTTATGTAAGATTGAAAAACATCGCTTTGGGTTACAATTTTCCGAGAGCGATGACAGAGAAGATTTCTGTCAGCAAACTGAGGTTATATGTGAGTGCTCAGAATATTCTTACATTCTCTGACTACAGAGGATTTGATCCAGAAGTCAATTATTCATCCAGTGGAGCTACAAACTCAAATAGAAACCTCGGCTTAGATTATGCGAGTTATCCAAATGCAAAATCGTTCACTGTCGGCATGAACATTAGCTTCTAAACCCAAAAAAACAGAAATCATGAAAAATTCAAAAAATATAATTCTGGGTCTGGGGCTAGCCTTATTATCGCTTGGCTGTGCGGATTTGGAAGAAAAACCAGTAGGCGTCTTTGCACCTGAAACATTCTTCAATACTCCGAAGGATGTAGAAACAGCTGTACTTGGTAGCTATGGGGTACTTGCTTCCGAACCTCTTTTTGGAAGACAGTTTAATTCAGCATTGATGCTCCGAAGTGACATGGTGGATATCGGCAACAGAGCCACTTCTGCAGAACGAATCCAGGTAAACGATTTCAATATGGATTCAAATAACGGGATGGTGAGTAGATTTTGGCCGGTTTGGTTCCAAGTGATCAATGCTGCAAATGCAGCAGAAAGCGGTGGAGAAAGTCTTGGCCTAAAAGCTGAAGAGATCAACCCGTTAATCGCTGAAGCAAAATTTGTCAGAGCGTTTAGCTACTTCCACTTGGTAAGAGTATTTGGAGATCTTCCATACATCAATTTTGCAGTAAGCGATCCGACTGCTTTGAAAAACATCTCCAAGTCATCAGAAGCTGAAATCTATGCCGGAATCATCGCCGATCTGGAATTTGCGAAGCAATGGCTTCCAAACAAGCAGAAAAATGACGTGCGGAGCAGACCAACTGCTGGAACAGCGGCCTCTTATTTAGCTTCAGTCTATTTGACCCAAGGCAATTATCAAAAAGCCTACGAGGAGGCGAAATTTGTAATCGACAACAAAGATCTATTTGGATACAGACTGGAAGCGGATTTTAGAAGCCTATGGATCGCATCAAATGCTGACAACGTGAAAGAGACCATTTTTGCGCTCGACTTTTTGGGTCAGATCAATGTTGGATCTCAAAATGATGACTTGATTCCAAATATGACTGGTGTCATCAACTTTCAACCTGGGACCTTTGGGGTCAGTGTACCTTCACTAAAAGTTTACCAAACTTGGGATAATAAAGATTATCGAAAAGAAGTGAGTCTGGTCGACACCATTGTCTTCAATGGTGTAGTTAGGGCCTACCCACAATTCACTACACCTAGACCTCACATTTATAAGTGGACGCAATCTCCTGGCAATTCCAACGCTGGAGGAAGATATTCAGACCATAATTACATCGATATGCGCTATGCAGAGGTGCTATTAATCGCTGCTGAAGCTTCAGCAGAACTCAGCAAACCTGCCACAGAAACAGCTGGGTATTTAAATCAAGTTCGTGAGCGTGCTAGAAATTGGGGTGGAAGAATGACGGCTTTCCCTGCAGATGTTTCGACTGGTTTGACCAAGTCTCAGTTAATCGACTTGACTATGGATGATCGTCGATTGGAACTTGCTTTCGAATGGAAGAGATGGTACGATATTAAGCGCAGAAAACTTGGGAAAATCGTTTTCCAAGGACCTAACAGTTTTGAGCCTAGGTCGAATTTTGATCCATCCAGAGATTACTTGTTCCCATTGCCAAATTCAGAATTGATAATAAATCCGAATTTGGCACCAAATAATCCAGGATATTAATCCTTAATTCATTTCAGGGTCAATTTTTACTTTGGTGAGAATTGACTCTGAATATCCCAAAATACCATGCAGAAAAAAACGTTGATTCCTTTGCTTTTTATTGCCTTAACTCTTGACTCTTGTACTCCGGCAATTGGACAGAAAGCGCAAAAACCTGATGTCGAAAAAAGCATGGAAATCGCCCAGGCTCATTTGGAAAATAGCCTGAAAGCACTTGGCGATAAAACGCTCTATCCACGATCTACCAATGCCGACGGCTCTATAAATCTAGTTCCAGCTAGGGATTGGACCAGTGGATTCTACCCAGGAAGCCTTTGGTTTATGTATGATTATACCGGTGAAAAGGTCTGGGCTGATTCGGCAACTTCGAGGACAGTTGGATTGGAATCAGTTCAATTCAATACACATACCCACGACTTAGGTTTTGTACTGTATAGCTCTTTTGGAAATGGACTTAGACTCACCGAAAACGAAACCTATGCTCCTATTCTACTCCAAGGTGCTACCACATTGATCAAACGCTTCAATCCAGAGATCGGAAGTATTAGATCTTGGGACTTTAAGCCTTGGGAATTTCCTGTGATCATAGACAATATAATGAACATGGAATTGCTCTTCTGGGCTACAAAGTATAGCGGAGATTCTACCTTCTATGGTATTGCTGTAAAACACGCAGATACTACTTTGAAAAACCACTTCCGGGCTGATAACAGTAGCTTCCATGTAGTGGACTACGATACCATTACTAATGAAGTATCTGCCAAAAAAACTCATCGGGGAAAATCTGACGATTCTGCCTCGGCTCGCGGCCAAGCCTGGGGATTGTATGGCTACACCTTACTGTATCGGGAAACAAAAGACAAAAAATATCTGGCTCAGGCTGAAAAAATAGCAGAATTTATTCTTAATCATCCTAACCTACCAGAGGACATGGTTCCTTACTGGGACTTTGATGCACCAAATGAGGTACGCGATGCCTCAGCAGCCGCAGTGGTAGCTTCAGGCCTTCTTGAACTAAGCACTTATACTGATCAAAGCACCCGCTATTTCGATGCTGCTGAGAAGATGCTTGCCAGCCTAAGTAGTCCAGCATACCTAGCTGAGCCGGGCACCAATAATAATTTCATCCTGATGCACAGCACCGGCCATATGCCAAAAGGAACTGAGATTGACGGCCCGATTGCTTATGCAGATTATTATTACTTGGAAGCTTTGCTCCGCTACCAAAAGCTTACCGCTAAAAAATAGTCCTCTAATTTTCACCTTCCCAGAAAATGATCAACCTACTTTATCTAGCTACTGTTTCTCTTCTTATTTCCTCTCCCAGGAAAGCTGAAATCACGATCGAAAACTCGTTGGGTCAAGATAGGGCTGAGGTAATCAGTATTCCGGTATACCAGCTGGAGGAAATGTTGGGGCCTGATTTTCCAAAATCAGAATTGACACTAGTAGAGATTGGCACTGGAAATTCCAGTGAAATTCAATGGGTGGATGAAGATCTAGACGGATACTTCGATGTCCTTTTGTTTTGGACTGAGATCGGGTCTAATGAAAGCAAAAGCTATCAAGTCATCCTATCAAAGGACTCCAAACCAGCTCCTAAAGATCCTCGAACTACCTACGGTAGATTCGTCCCCGAGCGGATCGATGATTTTGCCTGGGAAAACGACAAAGTAGCTTTCCGAACTTACGGGTCTGAAGCGCAACGCTTGACAGATGGCGGATTTAAGGGAGGCACATTGACTAGTGGTATAGATTGCTGGCTGAAACGTGTAGACTATCCGATCATCAATAAATGGTACCAGAAGCACATGGATGGAGGAAGTTATCATAAAGATGATGGCGAAGGATATGATCCTTACCATGTAGGAGACAGTCGCGGTATAGGCGGAATCGGTGTACAAGTGGGTGAAGAACTTTATGTTTCCAAAAATTTCATCTCGCATCGAATCATATCCACGGGGAAGCTCAGGACTGTTTTTGAATTGACATACGCACCTTGGAGTGCTGACGGCATCATAATCCTAGAAACGAAGCGAATATCCTTAGATAGAGGAAGTCGACTTTTCAAAATGGAGTTACTTCTTAAATCAGATTCCCCATTACCAAATCTGACTACTGCGATCACTCTTCACGATGGAAAAGGAAAAACAAACCTTGACAGCAAGGCAGGTTGGTTCCGCTATTGGGAGCAAATAGATGATTCCAATTTGGGTACAGCCATCGTGGTCAATCCCAGCCTGATCTTGTCTCATCAAGAAAAAAGAACTCCCATTAAGGACCAGAGTCATTTGCTAATCAGCTTAGACCCGAAACAAGATCTCTCCTATTTCGCAGGTTTTGCCTGGGAAAAATCCGCAGAAATCACCAGTCCTGAGGAATGGGACAAGTACCTCATTGCATTTTCCAAAGCTTTGGCAAAACCCTTGAAGATCACTTATCGATAAGAAAAGCTTTAAAAATTAATACGCAATTTTCATAATTGCCTTTATTAAAAACTTAACACCTAACACATGAATGACATAAATTATACCATCCGATTTGCTGTTCACCCTAGAGAATTCAAGCAAATGGATACCACTCAACTTCGAGAGGATTTTTTAATGGACAACCTATTTCAGCAAGGTCAAATCAATATGGTCTATACCCATTATGATAGATTAATTGTGGGAGGTGTTGCTCCAACGGAAAAGCCACTAAAGCTTGCTACAATTGACCCGCTGAAAGCCGAATATTTCTTAGAGCGAAGAGAACTTGGGATCATCAACATTGGTGGGACAGGAGAGATCATCGCGGATGGGATTAGCTATAGTTTAGAAAATAAGGAAGCTCTGTATCTTGGCCGAGGCACCAAGGAAGTAATTTTTTATCCCGGAAAAGACGGGAAAACTCCACTTTTTTACTTCAATTCTGCTCCCGCACATGTAGCTTTCCCTTCAAAAAAAATCTCTCATTCAGATGCTGAAATAGTAGAAACCGGAACAATGGAGCAAGCAAATCACCGAACGATCCGAAAACTCATAGTCAATAGTGTGGTAAGAACTTGCCAACTGCAGATGGGACTCACCGAGCTGAAACCCGGAAGCATCTGGAATACCATGCCTGCTCATACACATGATAGACGAATGGAGGCTTATTTATATTTTGATTTGGCTCCAGATCAGATGATCTGTCATTTCATCGGTGAGCCACAGGAGACTCGGCACATTTGGATGAAAAGTCATCAGGCTGTTTTGTCCCCGCCTTGGTCTGTTCATAGCGGTGCCGGTACTAGCAATTATTCTTTCATCTGGGGAATGGCAGGAGAAAATCTGGATTACGGAGACATGGACGTGATCAAAGTAACTGACTTGAAATAAACGATGAAAAACCTATTTGATTTAAGTGGAAAACGAGCACTGATTACTGGTGGAACTCATGGCCTGGGAATGGCGATGGCAAAAGGACTAGGAAATGCAGGTGCAGAGTTGCTAATCAATGGTCATTCGCCAGCAAAGCTAGAAGCGGCCCTCGAAGAATATCGAAGTCTAGGTTTAAATGCTAATGGATTTCTATTTGATGTGACCAAAGAAGATCAGGTCAAAACGGCAATTGCCGAAATAGAGAAAGATGGTCCTATAGATATTCTGATCAACAATGCCGGAATTATAAAGCGGATCCCCATGGAAGACATGGAAGTGGCGGATTTTAGGGAAGTAATCGACGTGGATCTTGTCGGACCTTTCATCGTATCAAAGCACGTAGGAAAAAAAATGATCCAGCGCAAATCCGGTAAAATCATCAACATCTGCTCGATGATGAGTGAATTAGGGAGGAACACCGTATCTGCCTATGCTGCAGCAAAAGGCGGATTGAAAATGCTCACGAGAAATATGGCAACAGAATGGGCCAAACATAATATTCAGGTAAACGGTATAGGCCCTGGCTATTTTGCCACGGAGCAAACTAAGCCGATCAGAATTGACGGTCATCCCTTTAATGAGTTTATCCTGAACCGAACCCCTTCTGGACGCTGGGGAGATCCAAAAGACCTCATGGGGGTGGCTGTTTTTCTGTCCTCTCCTGCAAGCGATTTCGTCAATGGACAAATAATATATGTAGATGGTGGTATATTGGCAACTATTGGTAAACCCTCCAATGAATAGCCCCAAACCTTGCTCTAGCTTGCTTTAGGATGAAAAAGAAAACTACCATTCATGACATTGCCGAGAACCTTCATGTGACTGCTTCTACCGTTTCTCGAGCTCTAAATAACAATCCTAGGATCAGTTTAAAAACCCGAAAACTAGTACAGCAAGCTGCCATAAAACTAAATTATCAACCCAATAATATTGCAGCAGCTTTACGCAGTGGCAAATCCAACATCCTAGGAATCATCGTCCCGACCGCAGATCGAAGCTTTTTCTCCTCAGTCATTTATGGAATAGAGGAGATTGCCAACACCGCAGGATTCAACGTGATGATCTGCCAAAGTCATGATAATTACGAAAATGAGGTAGATAAAGTCCAAGCTTTACTCAATGCTGGAGTGGATGGAGTAATCGTCTCTTATGCGAAAGAGACGAAGGATTTTAAGCACTTTAAAAAGTTAATCAATAATGGCACCCCTTTGATTTTATTTGATCGGTCTACTAATGAACTAGAAGTGTCTCAGGTAGTCATTGATGATTATCTGGGCTCATATATGGCTACGGAGCACCTGATTTCACAAGGCTATTTGCGCATCGCGCACTTCACCAGCAATGCAAAAATCAGCATCTACAAAGATCGACTTCGTGGCTATCAGGAAGCATTGGAGGCACATGGAATACCCTTTGACGAAGAGTTAATCTTTGAATCCAACCTTCAACTGGAAGATGGTCGAGCCAGTATGCTGGAAATTCTAGGAAAAGGACTGAAAGTAGATGCTCTAGTTTCAGCTTCGGCCATGGGTGCTATGGGAGCCATGCAAGTGTTGAAAGAGCACAAGATTAAAATCCCGGATCAGTTTGGAATCGTTGGCTTCGCAAATGAAACCTTTATGTCATTTACCGATCCTCCACTTTCCACTGTAGAACAACACAGTAAACGGATAGGCAATAGTGCTGCAGAACTTTTCCTACAGGAAATCGCATCTAGTCAATCAAAATTCATACCCCAGAAAATCGTGCTAAAACCGGAGTTGATTATTCGTGAATCCTCTGTGAGAACCGGTGAGGAACTGAAAAAAATCTAGCCTAAGAAATGTGAGAATTTGGAAAAGTTGAATTTGGATTTTTCGAGCTAAGTTCTCCAACTGTTTTTTGCACTTCACACAGGACTGCCTCTTCAGTTGGGAGGTTCTTAGGGACTTGAAATCAATTTTCGGAAGCTAAACGCCTTTAACCCAACTCAGCATTTTCTCCTCCCCTGGGATCAAAAAAGCACCCTCCAAGTATTTTGGCACCCCTTCATCTGCCGATTAATATCATTCTTTCCAAATTCCAACTGATGCTGTTTTTTTAACCTATAAGCTTCGCCTAGGACAAAAAATCTTTTGCCCGATCAACCTTTGCCTGCATACAAATACATTTTTCCATCACCATTTTTTTTAATATTTTAAATTACCCTGTGATTTTTTAAGCTTTTCTGCGAATCATTGGTAAACGATTTAAATATGAGTTTATCTGAATCAGAGCTTTCCAAGCAATTTATCTCACTTCTTGAGGTGAATAAAGGGATTCTTTATAAAGTGGCACGTACCTATGCCAGAGAAGAGGAGGAGATCAAAGATTTGATTCAGGAAATTTCAATTCAAGTTTGGAAGTCCTTTCCAAAGTTTAAGTCGGATTACAAGTTTTCAACTTGGCTTTACCGAATCGCATTGAATGTGGCTATCTCCAATCTTCGGAAAGAAAGCAAACGAACTTCCTCAACAGAACCTATTTCGGCCAGATTTATCCAAATCGCCGCTCCACCAGATGATCCTCAAAATGAGCAGATCAATCAATTGTATCAAGTTATCGGAGAATTGAAATCCTTTGATCGAGCGCTAATGCTGCTCTATTTAGAAGAGAAATCCTATGTCGAAATTGCTGATATCCTGGGAATCTCGGAGTCCAATGTGGCTACAAAACTCAACAGATTAAAAAAGATCCTAAAAGAAAAAATCCTTAAACTAAACCAACTCTAATATGAACGATCAAGAAATTTTAGCTCTCTGGAAATCGCAAGACCAGAAAATCGAACAAGTATTGGCCATGAATTCCATTTTACTCAAAGAGCAAATCAGCCAAAAAGCAAAAAAAACGCTCTATGGTCTCAAAGCAGAAAAGATCACAGGAATAATAGTTGGGTTACCGTATTTACTGATTCTCGGGACGATTTTAGGAATCGGATTTCAGGTAAGCAGCCTTTCTGGAAATTACTTTCTGATCTCTATCGGAATGATTTTCTTAATCAACTTGAAAATCTTTGCAGATTACATCCGGCATTTGATTTTGAGCTATCAGATTGATTTCTCAGGAGCCGTATCCGATATTCAAAAGCAACTGATTGATCTGCGCATATCACTGATTCGAAGCGTACGGTACATAGGGTTTCAACTTCCATTTTACAGCACGCTACATTTAGATAGTTCATGGTTTCCTTCACAGGCAAACACACTATGGATCCTCATTCAGATTCTGATTACCGGGCTATTTACCTTCGCCGCGATCTGGATATTCCTGAATTTCAAACCAGAAAACTCGAATCACTGGATTATCAAAAAGCTCTTTTTTATTGCCGGACTCAAAGAAGTTGATCAATCTCTAGCCCAGTTAGAAGAAATCAAAAACCTTTCAAACTGATCAAAAAGGTGGAATCATAGTAGTTCCACTTTTAAATTTTACTATTTTTAATCATTTGATTAAATTAAATGATTAAATTATTTTAGCTTTGGAACATCTATAAAGATTTATGGCAAAAAAAGATTCGAAAATATTGGACAAGTCCACCGAGGAAAAAATCAAAAGCGCTGCTAGACTACTTTTCCAGCAGAAGGGTTTTGCCGCGACTCGTACCCGTGACATAGCCCAAGAATCTGGAATCAATTTAGCGCTACTGAATTATTATTTCCGTAGCAAAGAAAAACTCTTTGAACTCATCATGATGGAAGCTTTGACCGGATTCTTTGCCGTACTCAAAAGCGTCATCAATGATTCAAATTCCTCTTTTGAGGATAAGCTTGACTTATTGGTAGAAACCTATATCACTAGACTTCTGGTAAACGAGGACATTCCCATGTTTATCCTTAGTGAAATCAGAAGCAATCCTAAGGCTTTGCTAAAAGTCATAAATGCGGAAAGACTCATGATCGATTCGGTTTTTATTCATCAGCTTCAAAAACAAATTGAAGCCGGTGTATACAAGCCTATTCATCCCAATCATTTTCTTATGAATTTCATGGGATTGACGGTGTTCCCTTTTGTAGCAAAGCCAATGATTCTTCATTTGGGAGATGGAAATGAGACGGAATTCAGAAAACATCTTGAGGAGCGGAAACGGCTAATTCCAATTTGGATTAAAGCATTATTGAATACTTAACCTTTCACTTTGGGCTGTGAGCTCACAGCCCAGAAAAAAATCAACCCTTTTTTTACCCCATTTTTAATCATTTGATTAAAACGGAATATCAAAATAAGACCTATGAAACGTTTACGATACTTCAAATTCCTGATCGCCCTTTGGCTCCTTAATCCTTTGCTTGGAGAAGGACAAACACTCACTTTGGAAAAATGCTATGATTTGGCAAAAGCTAATTATCCACAAATAAATCAGTTGGAGCTGATCAATCTTAGCCGGGATTTCTCGGTAGAAAATGCTGGCAAGGGCAACTTACCCCAAATCAATCTTGGAGGTCAGGCCACTTACCAATCTGATGTGACTGGCTTTCCCATCGATATTCCGAATTTGGTAGTTCAGCCCATTGCCAAAGATCAATACAAGTTGTTTGCTGAAGTCTCCCAGCCACTCACCAGTACTTCCGGAGTGAAAAACCAAAAGCAATTAGCCGAAGCTAACGCCATGACTCAAGCTCAGCAACTTGAAGTAGAACTATACCAACTTAAAGGCCGAGTGAACCAGGTTTTTTTTGGGATTTTACTGCTAGATAAGCAGGTGCTACAAAACGAAATCCGACAAAAAGATATCAACGCGGGAATCTCCAAGACCAAAGCAGCGATTGAAAATGGAACAGCCCTCCAGTCTTCCTTGGACATTCTCCAAGCCGAACTCCTCAATGCAGCTCAACAACGCATTGAACTGAGCGCTAACCAACAAGGCTTCGCACAAATGCTAGGTCTTTTGATCGGGCAAGAGCTAAGCAGCTCCCTCAGCTTACAACTTCCAAGTATTACCGAGCTTTCGCAGGAGATTAATCGACCCGAACTCGGACTTTTCAAAAGTCAGAAACGAACTATGATGATCCAGCAGGAGATGATTTCTACTAAAAATATTCCACAACTCAACCTCTTCGCCCAAGGTGGATATGGCAGACCAGCATTGAATTTTCTGAGCAACAACTTTGACTTATACTACATAGGTGGCTTGCGTCTTAACTGGAATATTTCTCGCTTTTATACCTCCTCAAGAGAAAAAGAACTACTTAATGTAAATCAACGTGCCATTGATCTTCAGGAAGAGACTTTCCTTCTCAATACCAAAATCGCATTGACTCAGCAGCAGTCAGAAATCGCGAAATACCTCAAACTCATGCAGACTGACAGGCAAATCATCACACTTCGAGAGCGAGTTCAAGCTTCAGCAAGCAGTCAACTCGAATATGGAACAATCACTTCCAATGATTTCCTAACCTACATCAATGCAGCAGATCAGGCCCGTCAAAATCTTGCTTTGCATCAAATCCAGCTACTTCTGGCCCAATCCAATTATCAAATCACTTCAGGCAATTAAAACTTAGCTCATGAAAACTTTCCAAAAAATTATTTTGGCCTCGCTTTTTCTGCCTCTTGTTATTGGCTGTACAGAAGAAAAACCCTTCGATGCTTCAGGTTCATTCGAAGCAGAAGAAACTATTATTTCTGCTGAAGCTTTAGGAGTTTTGAAACATTTTGACCTCGAAGAAGGACAGGTCCTCTCGGCAAATCAATTCCTAGGCTATGTCGATAGCGTTCAGCTTTTCCTAAGAAAGAGACAGCTCGAAGCCCAGATAACTGCACTTACTGGCCGTAAACCAAATACCTCTGCTCAATTAGCCGCTCTGGAAGTGCAGCTTAAAACCGCAAATCTTGAAGCAAATCGTGTCAGCAATCTGGTCAAAGCCAATGCTGCCACCTCAAAACAACTTGATGATGCAACTGCACAGGTCGCTATGATCGAAGCTCAAATTATTGCTCAAAAGTCCAATCTTGACATCTCAACTAGAGGAATTTCCAACGATGCTTCACCATTAGAAATCCAAATTGCCCAACTAGAAGATCAACTTCTAAAAACCAAAATCATCAATCCTACGCCGGGCACTGTCTTGGTAAAATATGCTGAAGAAAACGAAATGGCCTCGCCAGGGAAGCCACTCTATAAAATCGCGGATCTCTCAACGATCATCCTTCGCGCCTACGTAACTGGTAATCAACTTCCCGAGCTCAAACTCAATCAGGAAGTGACGGTGCATACGGACAATGGGCAAGGTGGTTTTGATAGTACCAAAGGGCAAATCAATTGGATAAACGATAAGGCGGAGTTCACCCCAAAAACTGTACAAACCAAAGATGAACGAGCCAATTTGGTCTATGCAATCAAAGTAAAAGTTCCCAATGACGGTCGTTTCAAAATCGGTATGTACGGGGAAATCACTTTCCAATAAGCTATGGTACGTGTAGATAATCTTTCCATCTCCTATCCCAAAGGCACTCAAAATGCTGTGAATTCGGTTTCTTTCGAAGTCCAGAAGGGAGAGCTCTTTGGCCTCATCGGGCCTGACGGAGCAGGGAAGACCAGCATTTTTCGAATGCTTACGACTTTGCTTTTGCCGAGCGGGGGTACTGCCAAGGTGAATGGCCTGGATATCGTTGCCGACTACAAAGCCATCCGAAAACAAGTAGGCTATATGCCTGGAAAATTTTCCCTCTATCAAGATCTTACCGTAGAGGAAAATCTCAATTTCTTCGCCACGATCTTCAATACCACGGTCGAAGCAAATTACGACCTGATCAAAGAAATTTATATACAGATTGAGCCCTTCAAAACACGAAGAGCGGGAAAGCTATCCGGAGGAATGAAGCAAAAGCTTGCCCTTTGCTGTGCACTTATCCATCGACCCACGGTACTCTTTTTGGATGAACCTACCACAGGAGTAGATTCTGTATCTCGAAAAGAATTTTGGGAAATGCTCAAGCGCTTGAAGGCCCAAGGAATTACAATTTTGGTGTCGACTCCTTACATGGATGAGGCGACGCTTTGTGAGCGAATTGCCTTGATTCAGGACGGAAAAATCATGTCC
>JAFMBQ010000254.1 GCA_017858365.1 Algoriphagus sp.
AGGTGAACTCCGCAACTTATGTTCAAGGCAAAGGAGAAAACCTCTATCGCAGAAGTTTGTATACCATCTGGAAGCGATCGGTGCACAACCCTACCCTATCCCTATTTGATGCGCCGGATCATAGCGAAGCCATCAGCAAAAGACAGGAAACCAACACGCCACTGCAAGCACTTGCTTTGCTCAATGACCCAACTTTCCTGGAGGCTTCTAAAGTCTTGGGAGAACAGATGGCAGCATATCCCAAGATTTCCGAAGCCATTCAGGATACCTTTCAAAAGCTGACAGGAAGAAAACCCCTACCGGCTGAGCTGGAAATTCTGCTGGAATTACGGGAAAGCGAGTTTCAGAAATTCACCGAAGATAACGGAAAACTTAAAGGCTGGCTGAGTGCCGGAGAATATGAAATCAACTCTAAGCTGGACCCGAAACAGGTAGCTGCCAACGCAGTCGTCGCCTCGGTGATCATCAATTCAGATGCTGCCATAACCAAACGATAACCATGAGTCTTCACCACCAGGACGCAAGCTTTAGATTGGCCAATGCAGATCTTCAGGAAATAGAAAAGAAGATGGACAGAAGGAGATTTCTGACCAAAACTTCGTTGGGGATAGGCTCCATGGCTTTGGGTTCCCTGATGGGAATGGAGAAAATCTTCGGGCAAAACACTCCTCCTATTCCACCAATCAGCAATCCTTCTATGGGAATGGGTCATTTGCCACATTTCGTACCTAAGGCAAAGCGGGTGATTTATCTCTTTCAAGCCGGTGGGCCCTCACAACTGGATTTATACGATTACAAACCAAAACTCCGGGATCTACACGGTCAGGAGCTTCCCGATTCGGTGCGTGATGGACAGAGACTGACAGGCATGAGTGCCGATCAAAGTTCCTTTCCCATGACTTCCTCCGCCTTTAATTTTAAGCAATACGGAGAAAGCCGGGCTTGGGTGAGTGAACTCATGCCACACACGGCCGAGGTGGTGGATGAGCTTTGCTTTATCAAAAGCATGCAAACCAGCCAGATCAATCACGATCCTGCCATTACTTTTTTCCAAACGGGGCACCAACTTCCCGGCAGACCCTCCATGGGTTCCTGGCTGAGCTATGGATTGGGTTCGGATAATGAAAACCTCCCTGCTTTTATCGTCATGATTTCCAAAGATGCCGTGCGGGATCAACCCCTGTATGCCAAGCTTTGGGGAAATGGTTTTCTTCCTTCCCAGCATCAGGGGATTCAGTTCCGCTCTGGAAAAGACCCCGTGCTCTATCTGGGAAATCCTGAAAACTACGATGGAAGCGACCGTCGGGAAATGCTCGACTACCTCAAATCCCTCAATGAAGTGCAGCTCGATACCTATGGAGATCCGGAGATCAATGCCCGCATCGCTCAGTATGAGATGGCTTTCCGCATGCAAACTTCCGTGCCCGAGGTGACCGATATGTCTAAGGAACCGGACTGGATCTATGAGATGTATGGCGAAGAAAGCCGTGATCCGGGCACCTATGCAGCCAACTGTCTCATGGCCAGAAAGCTGATCGAGAACGATGTAAAGTTCGTGCAACTCTATCATCAAGGCTGGGATCATCACGGCAACCTTCCGAATGGAATCAGAACCCAGTGCCAAAAAACAGATCAGGCCACCGCAGCCTTGATCAAAGACCTCAAACAGCGAGGCTTGCTCGAAGACACCTTGGTGGTCTGGGGCGGAGAATTCGGCAGAACCGTGTACTCTCAGGGCACCCTCTCACCGGATAATTATGGTCGGGACCATCATCCCAGATGCTTTACCAAATGGATGGCAGGAGCTGGGGTAAAGCCCGGTTTTAGCTATGGAGAGACCGATGATTTCGGCTACAATGTGGTGAAAGACCCGGTAAGCGTACACGACTTACAAGCCACCATGCTGCACCTATTCGGCATCGATCACGAGCGACTTACCTTCAAGCATCTAGGCAGAAGATACCGACTGACGGATGTGGAAGGAGAGGTGGTCAAGGGGATTTTGAGTTGATGGGAAAGGGATTTTTAGGAAAAAATACCCTGTACTGGGTATTGTAATGGTAGGGTTTAGTTGGGATATTGGGGGAATGAAAAGAGATTATATGTTTTCCTGATGATTGTTTTTACCCCAGATAAATAGCTTCAATATTAACAAGTTGGATTCAATCTGACACTATAAATACATTACTTAAAAATATTTGTAGCCATTCTACTTAAAATAAAAAATACTTTTTTGCTAGGATTTCTAAATATTGACACTACATTTGTACTCGTCGTACTTAAATATAAACAGTATTTAGATTGAAAACAGAACTAAAACATATAGCTACTATCCAAACTGGAGTCTTTGCCAAGCCAGTCGCGAAAGGCGATATAGCATATCTGCAACCGAAGTACTTTGATGAGGATGGCAAGCTCACAACAAACTTAGAGCCTGACTTAAACTCTGTAGGTATCTCAGAAAAGCACATCTTAAAACGAGGAGACGTACTATTTGCTGCAAAGGGCTCGAAAAATTTTGCTGCTCGTTTCGATTTGAAGGATATGTCTGCGGCTGCCTCCACTTCCTTTTTTGTGATTAGAATCTTCGATAAGAATATTCTTCCAGAATACCTGACTTGGTATTTAAATCATCCAACAACTATGAAGTTTGTAAAATCCTTTGCGAGAGGAACTTCCATAGCCTCCATTTCTAAGGAGGTACTTGATGGTTTAGAAATCATCATTCCTAGCAAAGAAAGACAAGAACTGATTTATAAGATAAACGATCTACGATCTAAAGAGAGACAGATTCGAATGAAACTTCTCTCTCTCAATCAAGCATTAAATCAACAGCAACTATATAACGCATTAACATAAATACCATGGATAAGAAAATAACACAAAAAGATATTAACAATGCAGTTTGGAAAGCCTGCGACACTTTTAGAGGTAGTATAGACCCAAGTGTGTATAAGGATTATGTGCTCACCATGCTATTCATCAAATATTTGAGTGATGTACATGACGATAAGTATGAAGCATACTTGGAGAAGTATAACGGAGATGCAGAGAGAGCTTCACGTGCCATGCGTCACGAACGTTTTGTGGTTCCAGAACAAAGTCACTTCAGATTCCTCTTCAATAGTCGAAACGAATCTAACATTGGGGAACTTATCAACATTGCGTTAACTGATTTGGAGGAAGCAAACCGTGAGAAATTATACAGCGAAGATGGTGCTGGTATTTTCCAGAACATCGACTTTAACAACAGTAAATTAGGAGAGCCAAAAGACAAAAACACGCGTCTCAAAAACCTACTACTAGATTTCAACACTGAGAAGCTGGATTTACGACCATCTCACTTAGCTGGAAACGACATCATAGGAGGCGCTTATGAATACTTAATAGCCAACTTTGCGAGTGATGCCGGCAAAAAAGCGGGGGAATTTTTCACACCAGCAGAAGTATCTACCCTACTGGCCAAACTCACTAAATCTAAACCAGGATCTCGAATTGCAGATATTACATGTGGTTCAGGCTCACTCCTAATTAAGGCAGGCCAAGAAGTAGGCTCTCCTAACTTTTCTCTTTACGGACAAGAAGCCAATGGCAGTACTTGGGCTTTGGCGGTAATGAACATGTTTTTACATGGATTCGATAACGCTACCATTCGCTGGGGAGATACCATAAGAAATCCCAAACTGAAAGAAGGTGACGAACTGATGAAATTCGACACCGTGGTTGGAAATCCTCCATTCTCTCTGGACAAATGGGGAAAGAGTGACGATAAAGAAGAAGACAAAGCAGCAGATAGCTTTGACCCTGAGACAGATCGATACAACCGATTTTGGAGAGGTGTGCCACCTAAAAGTAAAGGCGATTGGGCATTCATTACCCACATGATAGAAACGACTTATGATGGCACTGGAAAAGTGGGTGTTGTAGTTCCTCATGGCGTCTTGTTTAGAGGAGCAAGCGAAGGAAAGATCAGACAAAAACTGATCGAAGAAAACCTCCTGGAGGCAGTAATTGGCTTGCCTGCCAACTTATTCTTTGGCACAGGCATACCAGCAGCGATCTTGATATTTAATAGAGGCAAGCATGTCAGTTCGAGCGGAGTCGAGAACACAGACGTGCTCTTTATAGATGCCAGCCAATGCTATGAATCTGCTAAAAACCAGAACAGACTTCGGTTGGAAGAGGACATACTCCCTATTGTAGAAAGCTATGAGCAATTTAATCAAGGGCAACTTCAAGCAGGTGTAATTAAAGAGAAATACAGCTATGTAGCCACTTTTGATGAAATAGCTGAAAACGACTTTAACCTCAATATTCCTCGCTATGTCGATACGTTTGAGGAAGAAGCTGAAGTGGATATTGCAGCGGTACAAACAGAGATTGAAGGCTTGGAAGTGGAGTTAAAAACAGTACAAGCTGAGATTGAACAATACTTAACTCAATTGGTGGACTAATGGAATTTGACTCGAAAAGTAAAAAATCGGTTAACAATCTTGAAATGCCAAATGGCTGGAAAAAGAAGAACCTTAGATCTCTAGCTAAGTTTTTTTCAGGAGGAACACCACTTACCACCAAACAAGAGTTTTATAATGGAGACATCCCTTTTATAAAATCAGGGGAAATATATGATGATAAAACTGCTCAATTTATTTCAGAAGAAGGATTGAACAGTTCCTCTGCAAAAATGATTGAAAAAGGTGACTTGCTTTTCGCTTTATATGGAGCGAATAGTGGTGAGGTTGCCATTTCGAAAATGAGTGGAGCAATAAATCAGGCAATATTGTGCATAAAGCACAATGTGCATTGTGATACTATTTTCCTTTATAACTATCTCTTAATTCAGAAAGAGAGAATTATAAGAACGTACCTACAAGGTGGACAAGGTAATTTATCTGCTGAAATAGTTAAATCTTTATCTATTCTACTCCCTCCCGTCCCTGAACAAAAAGCCATAGCAAAAGTATTGGGTTCAATGGACGAAGCCATAAATGCCAATAATCAACTCATTGCCCAAAAAGAGCTGCGTAAAAAGTGGTTGATGCAAAATTTGTTGACGGGAAAGAAACGGTTGAAAGGGTTTATTGGAGAGTGGAAGGAAGTAAAACTTGGAAAGGTTTTCGAAGAAATTAAAAGTGTAAATGATGGTGGAGACAGTCACTCTGTCATGACTATCTCCTCAAAACTTGGTTTGATTTCTCAGAAAGATAAATTCGATAGGGTAATTGCAGGTGAAAGTTTAAAAAAGTACACCCAACTTAGAAGAAATGACTTTGCTTATAACAAGGGAAATTCCAAAACCTACCCAATGGGCTGTATCTATCAACTTGAAGAACAGGAAAGTGCTTTGGTGCCTTTTGTATATATATGTTTTAGACCAACAGAAGCTGTCGATGCTCAGTTTTACAAGCATTGGTTTTTAGCCTACGGCTTAGACCGTCAACTAAAAAGAATCATTACTTCTGGTGCTCGAGGTGATGGTCTTTTGAATGTTAACAAAGGTGATTTTTTCAAGCTTAAAACAGTTTACCCAAATAAAGACGAACAAACAGCCATTGCGCAAATCTTGCAAGCAGCAGATAAAGAATTGAACCTACTCAAAGCAAAAACAGAGCTGCTGAAAGAGCAGAAAAAGGGAATGATGCAGGTGTTGTTGACGGGGAAGAAACGGTTGAACTTAAATATAGACTCTTTATGAAGGACTATATCTCAAACCAATTACAATATTGTGGCAATAAGGCCTTGGATAGCACTTGTCAGTTATTCTACAAAGCTGTAGCTATCGGTAGCGGAGTGCTAATTAAAATCAAGCAGGAACACTATTTAGTATCAGCAGCACATGTAATTGAGCCTATTTACATTGAGTCAATGACCATTCCTAATGGTGAGATACTAGTCGAATTACAAGGAGAACTCATTACAACAGAAATACCCATCAATCTCGAAAGAAAGGATGATAAAATCGATCTTGGTATTATTAAGCTTACCAAATTTTGCTCGGACGAACTAGCAAAAAGATTTCGGTTCATTGAGTTGAATCAAATTGATAGTGACCATACAGCTTTGGAGTCACATCAATATATGTTTTGCGGATATCCGAAGGAGACAACTATAGTGGATAATATGAAAATGAAAATCAATCCAACACCGCTCAAAGTAAGAACGAAAATCGCCAAACGTGCGCCTTTAACTTTACCAGATTATACTACTGGGACAAAATGGGTTTTGGACTATGATCGCAACA
>JAFMBQ010000255.1 GCA_017858365.1 Algoriphagus sp.
ACCCGTGCTTGAGCTAAACAACCCAACCTTTGATGCGTCGGCCCAAAATCCTTATTATTGACACATTGAATAAATTGACTTTTCGAGAAACGAAACCCATCAAAGGCATTCACACCGAAATGAAGCCTTTCTTTAATGAGTGAAAGAAGCTTAGTGTGCCTTTTTGGAGAAGACTTTCTTGAACAAATTCACTCCCAAAAGAACGACCAAACCTACAGCCAAGCCAATCAAAAACTCTTTAATAATTGCTGGCCAACTTTCCAGAAGGTGATGGAAAAACTCAATGTTATGCGCAAAAATCCCTCCTGACACGAGCAGCAAGGCAATAGTACCAATCACTGTCATGCTCTTGATAATCTTAGGCAAGGCACTTACCAATACTCTCCCCACTTTATCAGAAAAGCTATTTTCTTCGTCATTGAGATTGATCAATCGAACCCCAAACTCATCCATCCGGACAATCAACGCCACCAAGCCATATACTCCAACGGTAGCCAAAATCGCAATAATCGAAACCACCACAATTTGTGTAGAAATCGGCTTTTCCACCACAGTCCCCAATGCTATGATTACGATCTCAACCGAAAGGATAAAATCAGTTAAGATTGCTGATTTTACTTTCACCTTTTCAGCAGCTATAATAGCTTCGGCTGTCAAGTCCTCCACGGAAGTCACTTTCGCGAAATCCTCGTGGGGGAAGAAATATTCATAGATTTTTTCTACCCCTTCGTAAGCGAGGTATAGTCCTCCCAACACCAGAATAATGGTCACTGCTGCTGGCAGAAATGCGCTTAGCAGAAAAGCAAAAGGGAGAATAATCAGCTTATTCAAAAAGGAGCCTTTGGTGATGGCCCAAAGCACTGGCAACTCTCGATCTGTCACGAAGCCTGATGCCTTTTCGGCATTTACAGCCAAATCATCACCCAAAATCCCAGCAGTTTTCTTTGCTGCAACCTTACTCATTACTGCTACATCGTCCATTACGGTAGCGATATCATCTAAAAGTGCAAAGAATCCTGAAGCCATGTCTTGAGCTAAAATTAAGAAGTTGATTTTACGGTTGCTAAGATATGTCAGAACTAGGATCCTTGCAAAGGAGAGTCAGTCCTTGATTAAAGGTTTATTTTATCAGCTATTTACTTTTTACCTTCTCTAAAAAGAGTCTTTCCACATAAAACTGCCAATCCGAAAAATCCTTGGCCTGATTAGCCAAATGGTGATGGTGATCCTGATCTAAAATGTAATCAGCTGGCTTATTGAGCTGCCTGGTCTTTCCATAAACTTTCTCTAGGTTGGTTTGAATAGCTGTCCATTCCGCTGCCATGCCTTTCAGCTTTTGCTCGGCCATGGCCCGCTTTTCTCCTGAAGGATCATCCAATTCAGCTAAAGTGATCAATGCCCGGTTGGAAAACTGGACCGCCTGCGCCACTTGCTCATAGACTTCAAGGGTATAAACGTTTCGCTTTGCGAGCTTTTTGGATTCCGCTATTCGCTCCAACACTTCATTGACTTGAGCTAGATTTTCTTCTGCTTTAGTAATTCTTTCCCCGTATTTGGCAATCCAATTTCCAGTCGAATCGGGATTTGGAAGGGAGATCAATGCTTCTTCCATAGGGTTGTCCATCGCTCTCAGTCGGTTTCTATCTTTCCCATCCAGGAGTGCATTTTTCCAGAAAGCTACTGGCCCTTCAAGTAAATCGACAAATGCCAATTCCTCTGAAACCAGTTCAGGCCCAAAGGTAAGCTGACGGAATGCCTGTTGAATTTCGGAAATTGTTCGTTGATCGCCTGTCCAAGTGTATTCTGCAAACATCGCAATACCCCGCTGATACAATTCGAAATGCGGAGAATCATCGTCCCAAAGTGTCAGTAAAAGCCCAGAAGTTTTACTTTCAATGGAGCTTTTGGCAAAGTCACGGATATTTTTGGCATTGCTTTGATCCTGTGGCATCAAGTTCCATCGGGTCTGACCAGCCGTAGCTCCCATGACTTGGAAGCCATTTTTGGTAAACCATTGCATCGCCTTAGAATTACCAGGTGACTCTGGAATGTCATAATTCCAGCGCATGTAAATGCAATTTTTAGGAAACTTATCGATATATGCATTCAACCGATCTTCATTTGCATTCCAAATACTATCCACCTCCGATGCAGTAAGCTCTTTATTATAGATCGTACCGTACAAATCAGCATTTTTTAGTGGCATATCGTCCCAAAAGATAGGAGTCAAACCTTTTCCTGCGGCATATTCACTTACCCGATTGAGCCAAGTCAGTTGCAGTTCCAAGGCAGATTTACCACTTCCACGACCAGTAGTATTGACCTCATCTCCCCCTACATGGAGGAAATTTGCATGGGGAAAAGCTTCCAAGGCATCGGAATACAAATCAAATTGTACTTCATAGGTCTTTTCGTCCAATGGGTTAAATGCCCAGTCGCTCTCAGGATCATCCCGGAGGTTTTGATATTCCGGATGCTTTAGAATAAAAGAAGCATGGCCTAAGCCCTGAACCAATGGACTTATCCGAATATTTCGAGCCATGGCATAGTCGCTGATTTCCTTCCACTCCGCAATGGAAAAAGCATCTGAAGAACCCACTATTGGCTGGCGCTGATAGGCTAGTTTATCTTCAATTTCGATGATGATTCCATTGATTTTC
This sequence comes from Algoriphagus sp., assembly GCA_017858365.1. GTDB lineage: Bacteria > Bacteroidota > Bacteroidia > Cytophagales > Cyclobacteriaceae > Algoriphagus. Next base: position 2,661 of record JAFMBQ010000255.1, read on the forward strand.
AAAGCAGCCAACCGATCCATCAGTTCAAAATAATATTCTTTTTTCTCCAAATGATGTTTGACATCCAGATGGACAGCTCTGTAAGCGAGCGCAGGCTCATCTATAATCTGGAGCCCAGGAAGATTGATTCCCCGATCTTCTGCATCCTGAAGTATTTGACCCAGCGTCATCAGACCATTCCAAAATCCAGCTGGGGTCTGGGCTTTCAAGAAAATTTCAGTTTCAAAAATATCAAGTTTATATACCTCTTCATTTCCCGTCAAGTTGGGATCGAGCTCAAATTGGATGATTTCACCTTCTAAGTCTTCCACAGGTTTACCGGAGATAAACTGACTTTTAGCTTGCTCAAATTCGAGTCTAAGATCATCCGAAGAAATTGATGAGGCGACAGAAACGCTAATCGATTTTGGTTGCGGTAAAAGCACAAATTTACTTTCTTGTGCTTTTTTTTGACTGCAACCAACTATCAAAATAGCCAAAAAGCCAAAGATAAAGTAGATATTATTCTTCATGGTGGAGCAAGGTTGAGTTAGTCTTAAAAGTCCGGGTTTTGCGGAATTATTTTCAGGGTGTCCTAATTTGATTAAAATATTTCAGTTTTCAATTCTTACCATCCCTTAACCGGAACCTATTCATTGTTACACCAAATGAAAAAGCACTATTGTTCAAAAACTTGATAAATGGACGTGGTTTACGGGTATTTTTTCCTTAGATTTTGATCTAAAAGTAGTAGGAAACCAAATTTCCTACGGAATGCTCAAACCCAAAACTAACCCAAAATGCTCACCCTTCTGATTATCGGCATCGCTTTAGCGCTGATTCTGATTGCCATCATCAAGTTTGACATCCATCCATTTCTCGCACTTTTTGTCGGAGCCATTATTTATGGATTGATGATGGGAATGTCTCCTGATTTGATCATCAAGTCGATTTCCGATGGATTTGGGGGAGTCTTGGGAAGTGTGGGATTGTTGATTTTGCTAGGAGTGATTCTGGGGACATTTTTAGAAAAAACGGGAGGTGCGATGGTTATCGCAGAGAAAGTTTTGAAATGGGTTGGCGAAAAATCCGTGAATCTATCCCTAATGCTAAGTGGTTGGATCCTCTCTATTCCTGTTTTTGGGGATAGCACGATCATTATGCTCAATCCGATTGCAAAGTCGCTCTCTTCGAAAAGCGGGATTTCTTATGCCGCAACAATTGTGGCTGTGTCGCTGGGCGCTATGGCAAGTCACTCACTTGTCCCTCCTACTCCGGGTCCAATCGCAACCGCTGGGATTTTGGGTGCTGATCTGGGTCAGGTGATTTTCTATGGAGGTTTGGTATCGCTCTTGACCTTGATTCCACTTTATATTTTTGTTCAAAAGTGGGTTACCAAAATCCCTTTAAAGCCTGTATTGGTAGCCAATGAAAAAAAAATAAAAAAAGAGGATAGACCAAAATTCATCAGTTCCCTAGTCCCCATTTTAGTGCCATTGACTCTGATTATTATTGCCTCAATCGCCAATTACCCAACTAAACCAATGGGAGAAAGTGGGTTGATAAAAGCCATTCAGTTTCTCGGAACTCCGGTAATCGCTCTTTTGATTGGGGCAATTTTATCATTCACTTTACCGAAAAAATTTGATCGAAAATTACTTTCAGCTTCAGGTTGGATTGGAGAGGCAATTTTACTCGCAGCGCCAGTAATTTTAATAACAGGAGCAGGAGCAGTTTTTGGGAAAATGCTTCAAAATTCAGGAGTTGGTGATTTGGTCACCTCCACCATGAGCGATGCGAATTGGGGGATTTTCCTTCCGTTTCTAATTGCCTTCGGACTGAAGACTGCGCAAGGTTCCACCACTGTCGCCATGATCACCACTGCTTCCATTATTGCTCCGATTTTAGGACCATTGGGTTTGGATTCTGAAACGATGAAGGTTTTTACTACGATAGCAATCGGAGCTGGCGCTTTGGGGATTTCCCATGCCAATGACAGTGGATTCTGGGTGGTAACGCAACTCTCAGGCATGAGTACCAAACAGGGAAATCTCTCGCATAGCTTAGGGACTATGATAGCGGGAGTAACTGCGATTACTTTGGTGTATATATTGAGCTTGGTGGTGGGGTGAAAAGCTTAAAAGAATATGCTTTTTTCCAAAATACTTAAAAAGTAAATCACCTGTAAATTAGAAGTTTAGCCCCTAATTAACAGGTGATTTTAGCCTCAGAACTTTCCTGATTTAATTTACCTCGCTGTCCAGCCGCCATCCACGGTCAGCATCGAACCCACCATGTAAGTACCGGCTGCAGAAGCCAAAAATATCGCTGCTCCCTGAATTTCTGAGAGTTTACCCCAGCGACCCAAAGCTGTAGCCCCAACAATAAACTTCTTCCCTTCTTCTGTGTCGGCAATCGGGAGATTCATCTCAGTCAAAAATGGCCCTGGACAGATCGCATTCACAGTGATTCCAAATGGGGCTAATTCCAAAGCCAAAGCTCGGGTCATCTGGACTACCGCTCCTTTGCTCGAAGTGTAAGGAGTTCGGTTCGCCAATCCGACCAGACCAAGCGTACTGGCCAAATTAATAATTGAACCCTTGTTTGAATCTTTCATGTATTTAGTCACTGCTCTGCAGGCTAGCCACGTACCATTGACATTGATTTTCATGACTTTATCGAAATCCTCATAAGTCACTTCATCAATAGCTCCACGAATATTAATTCCAGCTGAATTGATCAGCGTATCGATCCGACCAAAAGTATCGAAGGCTAATTTAGCCATCTCTTCCATCTGAGCTTCATTGCTCACATCCCCAGCAAAAGCTATCGCTTTCACTCCATATTCCTTTTCAATTTCTGCAGCTGCTATTTTTCCTTCTTCCAAGGTTCTGCTTACAAGCATTACATTGCTTCCTGCCGAAGCTAATCCTGCTGCCATTGCTTGTCCGAGGCCTTTGGAACCTCCGGTGATAATTGCAGCTTGACCGCTGAGATCGAAAAGTTTAACTCCTGGTAATTGGGTGAAATCTGTTACTTGGTTCATGGTTTATTTTAGATTTAATGATCGTCATTGCTAGGATTTAATAGCCTTCTAAATTTTTAGAAAATCATTCCAATCCGAAGCAATCTGTTCGTATTTCTATTCTCGATTTGATTTTTTAATCTCTTATCTCTCAATCTCCTATCTCTTAATATTGGGCTCTTTATAAACTCTAAATAATTTTTCTTCCATACTTCAAGCATTCCAGAACATTTGCTTCTTCAAAGGCTAATCTTCCTTCTGAATCCAAATTACTTGTACTTGGAAGATCGGTTTTGAATTCGTTCTTTTCAATCATAGCCATCACTTTTTCGAATTCGACTCCTTTCTTTTCATCAAAAGTAGCCCAGTAATCCTCAGTCAAACATGGGATTTTCAAAGGATCACGTGTGATCATTTCCAAGCTGAAAGTAATGTCCGGATTTAATTTTCGGCAGAGGTTCACGCCAGCTTTCACATCTACGATTCCCTCGCCAAGTGGAACTTCCGAAAGCAAAAAGCCATCGGTATACTTTTTCACTCCCATATCTTTTATATGAGTAGAAAAAGCCAAAGG
>JAFMBQ010000256.1 GCA_017858365.1 Algoriphagus sp.
AAATATCGTAATCTTAGTTTAACCATCACCCACTAAAATTCATATAGAGCCAAAAATTCGATACACCAAGATTTTTAGGTTATCACAAATTAAAACCTAATTGAAGTTCTCAGATCTAAATCAGACCCATGAACCATTCTTTTCCAAAAATTTGCTTTAAATTTTTTCTCAAAAACTTTATATCTAATATAATTATTTAATTTTGAAAAAAAATTACCAAAAAAGAAAACTTATTACCCACTTAACTGTTGTTACTAAGTTAAAAACAACTAACTAATTTAAAATGAAAAAATTAAGATTATTATCATTTGTAGCTGCGGCAGCAGTTTCAACATTTGCTATGAGCTGCGGAAGCAAGCCAGCTGAAGAAGTTGAAGAGACAATGGTTGAAGTAGTAGAAGAGGCTCCAGCAATGGAAGTATCCAATACTGTGGTTGACATTGCTATCGGATCTCCTGATCACACTACATTAGTTGCTGCTGTTCAGGCTGCAGGTCTAGTAGAAACATTGATGGGTACAGGACCTTTCACAGTATTTGCTCCAACTAATGCTGCTTTTGAAGCACTTCCTGCTGGAACAGTTGAAGGTTTGCTTAAGCCTGAGGCAAAAGCTGATTTGACTTCAATCCTAACCTACCACGTAGTAGCTGGTAATGTAATGTCTGGTGACTTATCTGACGGTCAAATGGTAACAACTTTGAACGGTAAGCAGTTGAAAGTAACCATTAAAGATGGCAAAGTAATGATTGGTGGAGCTACTGTAGTAGCAGCAGATCTTGCTGGTTCTAATGGTGTTGTTCACGTGATCGATAAAGTATTATTACCATAAGAATTTATTCTTAAACAAGAATTTTAAGACCGCTTCGGCGGTCTTTTTTTTTTAACTATTTCCCTGAAAGCCTATTAATTAAAACACAAACTGTTTCTAAACAAAGAGATACTGAGTTAAACAAATTCTAGAACACTTTATTGGAAAAGAAAAAAGACAATCATTCCCCAAACTCTTTTTCCAATTGTTCTAAAGACTTGCCTTTAGTTTCCGGTAGGATAAAATAGATGACCACAAAACCTACAAAACAAATTAATCCATATAGCCAAAAGTTATTTGCCCACCCCAAATTCGACTTGATCGTGGGGAATGAAAAGGTCAAGGTAAAATTTCCCACCCAATGCGCTAAAGCTCCAATCGATATCGCAGCACCCCTAATTAGGGTAGGGAAAATCTCGGATAAAACTACCCAAAGTAAAGGCGCAAGGGTGAAGGAATAGAACATCACATTGGTCAAAACTAATAACACGATGACCCATCCGCCTTGATCTACTTGAAATGAATATCCGATTAGAGCATATAGAATAGCCATCGCTCCAGTTCCTATCAATAGCAGCTTCTTTCGACCAAATCGATCTACCGTAAATAAAGTGATGAAGACCGAAAGTACCATCACCCCTCCAATCACCACAATATTCAGCATCATCTGCTTGAGATTGTATCCAGCAGCCTGAAAAATATCTGCAGCGTAATAAATCACGACGTTTAAGCCTGACCATTGCTGCAAAAAGGCTAGAAAAACTCCAATTCCAATCAATTTAGGAACTGGCCGTTTCAGCAAGTCCTTAAAATTCACTTTCCCCAATTCCCCTTTGCTTAGCGTACTATGAATCTCAGCGATGGAATTAGCTGCATAATACTCGCCTCCGATTCGTTCAAGAACCTTTCGAGCTTTTTTTTCCTCTTTATTTTTCACAAGCCATCGGGCACTTTCGGGTACCAAAAACATCAAACCAAAAAATAGTATGGCTGGTATAATCTCCGCTCCAAACATCCATCTCCAACCAAACTGGCCAGACCAGCTCGCGGCGATCATTTCAAAAGTTGCATTTTCGGCCAAATCGGTGTCCAAAAGTGAGATTTGCCAATTGGTAAGTTGAGCTAAGAGAACTCCAATCATCACCAGAAGCTGATTGATTGTCACAAACATTCCTCGCTTCTCTGGCGGAGAAATCTCTGCGATGTACAGTGGCGAGAGATTTAAAGCAATTCCCATTGCAACTCCCCCAATTATCCGGTATGCGTTGAAAGCCCAAAAAGTTTCCGCCAAGGCAGTACCTAAAGCTGAAAGTGAAAATAGAAATCCAGAGAAAATCAATAGTCGCTTTCTTCCTAGCTTATCGCTTAGTAAAATGCAAAGGATCGCACCGAGCATACACCCGATCAGCGCCGAACTCGTCCCCCACCCCTGATCTGCAGGTGAAGTGATATTGAAATAGGGCTCGTAGAATGGTTTGGCTCCACCGATCACTACCCAATCAAAGCCAAAAAGAAAGCCTCCAAGCGCTGCTGTGAGGCTGATCAACCAAATATAGGTTTGGTTGTATTGAGTTGGGTTTTGGGTGCTTATCGGTTTTTCCATACTTTAATTTAAATGATGTTCGAAAATATCCACTATCACTAAAATCAGCTCAATAAATTCAGTTACTATCCTTTGCTATCTGGAAATCAGATGAGGATCTCAATAGTAGATTAAACTTTCATCGTTTTCCATTTTCCTTTTCGAAAGATAAAAAGGGTCACCAACGAATGAAACGAGTGACTAAAGGCAATCGCGATAAAAATTCCTAGGTATTCCAACTCAAATGTAAAAGCCAAAAGATAGGCCAGTGGAATTTCCATAAACCAAAGTACACCGATATTAATCCAAGCTGGCGTCTTGGTGTCTCCTGCGCCATTGAATGCCTGGGTGAGTACCATTCCAATGGCAAAAAACACATAACCGCAGGCTATCACCTGCAGTCCCTGAGCTGCGATAGCTTGAATCTCTGGAATATCTGTAAAAATCCCTGCCAACGAAGAGGCAAAAAGCAAATAGATTCCAGTTACCGAAGCCATAAAAATCACAGTATATCGTGTGGTAATCCAAACAGCATCCTCGGCACGCTGTGGCTGATTTGCTCCCAAATTTTGTCCTACCAAAGTTGCCGCAGCCCCAGATAATCCCCAAGCGGGCAAAATGGTGAAAATCAAAATCCGAAATGCGATGGTATAACCAGCCAAAGCCGTTGATCCAAACTCCGCATTCATCCGAGTTAAGGCAATCCAGGCGACCGAATCAATCAAAAACTGCCCCATTCCCCCGATGGAAATGCTCATGATTTTCTTGATGATCTCCCAGCTGATTTCAACATTTTCTTTTAGAATTTTGAGCTTATGCCTTCCATTGAAAAGATGATACAACTGATACAGCACACCTACTCCGCGCCCAAAAGTCGTAGCCACTGCGGCTCCTTCCAGACCCCAGCCAGACCATGTTCCAAAACCAAAAATGAATAAAGGATCTAGGAAAATATTTAAGCCGTTGGCAATCCATAGTGAGCGCATCGCATGATGAGCTTGCCCAGCTCCACGAAAAGCGCCATTGATCAGAAATAGCAACATGATCGCAGTATTTCCCGCAAAAATGATTCGTGAATACATTACACCTGAGGCCACAACAGCAGGTTCTGCACCCATCAAACCCAGAATATCACCCGCAAAGATCCATCCGAGCACTCCCAATATTACTGAAATCACTCCCCCTACTATCAATAATTGAAAGGCTGCAGAACCGGCTTCCGAATATTGTTTTTCACCAAATCTTCTGGATATCAAAGCTGTCGCAGCCATACTTATCCCAAATCCAACCGCATAGACTAAGACCACGACGGATTCAGTCAAACCTACCGTAGCAATGGCATGCTCACCTAACTTGGCTACAAAGAAGATATCGACTACCGCAAAAAGTGACTCCATCATCATTTCCAAGATCATGGGAATAGCCAAAATCACGATGGCTGTTTTTAAAGAAAGACTGGTAAAATCTTGCTCTTTGCCAAGGATTGCATCTTTGATTAATTGCAAGGTCATAACTTAAATTTTAAAGGCTTTGAATTGAAGGCAGGATTTAGAAAAGCATTCGGCATTGCTTTAAAGCCTGATTGCATTTGACGAGCAAAAATGATATTTATTTGAAGGACTCTTGATCGATTAACACATGCACATTTGGGTGGAGCCAAAGCATAGACACAGGAAGTTGACTAGTAATTTCTCTAGCAAGAAATTTTTCCAAAGCGGGCTTTTTCCCCTTTCCGGTGAAGAAAACAATAATTTTCCTGGATTCGAAGATATTCCCCATTCCCATTGTCATTCCTTGCGATAGCGGAACCCCTACTTTTTCGATCATCCCACTGCTGAGAGTCGTTTCACTTAATTTGGCAAGGTGACAATAGGTTTGAAGAAAGTCAGCAGGTTCATTCAATGCCAGATGGCCATTGATTCCAACTCCCAAAACACAAATATCAATCGGCCCAATTTCATCCAATTCACCCTGAATCCGATCGCATTCGGCTTGTGGATTTGAAGCTTGTGCATCAAACGAGACATATCGGCTCTCTCCTATATGCAGTTTTTTTAATAATTTTTCCTGTACATCATATTCCGAAGTGAAGGTCGAATCGGCAGGTAAACCCACCCATTCATCGAGCTTGATCACTCGCATCTTAGTAAAAAAATCTGGAGAATCTTTATGCTTTGCTTCCATACGAGCATAAAGACCTGAAGGCGAATTCCCACTTGCAGCGCAAAAAAGTAATTCAGGATTGGTCTTCACCTCAGCGAGCACCAGTTCAGCTCCCAAAGCGCTCATCTCTTCGTAATTTTTGCAATAATGTAGGTTCATCGATTTCCAGAATTTAGGCCAAAAATTAGAAAATTACTTCAAAACATAGCGTTCAAATGGAATTCATTTCCAAAAAAACATGAGTGAACCAGAAATCAGACCCCAAGATGAAAGAATAAGCCTAACCCAGCTTCTGGAGAAGCTGGACAAACTGAATCTTATTAATCTTGGAATATTGATTTGTGACCATCTCGAAACCATTGCCACCATTGCGGTAAATAGACTTATGGAAGGATACTAAACCTTCTTCGAATAAACCTTGCCAAAGCGATCTTTAGCCTCAACCACCAAATTTTCCAGTGATTCAGGTTTAAAGAAAAACATGTGATCATTGAGTTGCGGCTCAACCCATTCCCTGCGCTTAGGAAGCTGTGGCCCAAGATGCAATTCTACACTTAGCGGGTCAACAGCCATAATCTTATCTGGAGCACCTTTTTTTATGCCATTTTCAAACCAAGAAATTTCCCAAGCAGGATCATAATTCCAACAATTCAGACTCATCTGATCAGGAAAATCTTTGTGATATCCTTTTTCATAAACTCTGAATTGCTCATTCACATCCATTTCAGTTCCCTTGTATTGCCAGCTAAGTTCCGAACCTTTTGCTTCGTAGATCGCATAGCCATTTGGTGTGCCATCAAAGCAAATCGGACCTGACCACCAAGCTCCACAGACCGTACCATGACAATGCTCATAGATATTTCCGTTTATCATATTGTCATTGAAATGAGTATGACCAGACAGCAAATGAACCTGATAGCCTTCCAAAAGACGATACAAATGTTCCCGATTGCTGACCGTTCCACCGAGCACATCTCGATCTGGATAGCGATTGACTGCTCCTGTAAAAGTTGGAATATGTAATGCAACGACGACAGTTTTACCCTTTTCAACTTGTGCCAAATCTTGTTCTAGCCATGCCAGTTGCTCTTCCGGGATGTAGCCAATGTATTTATTTGAATTCCCTAAATAAAACACATCATCCAAAACCACATAATGCAGCTCCCCACGATTCCAAGAATAATACGTTGGACCGAAATGCCCATTAAATGTCTGATTACTCCAATCATCAGACCGGACTCCAAAATCCATATCATGATTGCCAATGACTTGGAAAAAAGGAATGTCATAAAGCTGAATGGATTGATTGTATTCTTTAAATAATTCCAGCCGATCAAAAACCAAATCACCACATCCTATTCCAAAAATATTCGGATCATTGATGGCCTGAATCGTCTTTTTAACGTCAGGAGCCGCCACTGTTAAGAGTTGATTAGCCTCGAATTCATTTTGAATCTGAGTATCTGAAAGTAGTAGAAAATGATGATTTTCGTCAGAAGAGGCTACTTTACTCAAATCAAAATAAAGGTTTTGCTCAGCTTTGGTTTTATCTATTCTTTGGAAAAAATCAGATGAGCCGTTTGCTAACTTTTTAATCTCAAAGCCTGCTGGCACAGAAACAAATACAAAATCCCGATCAGTGCT
>JAFMBQ010000257.1 GCA_017858365.1 Algoriphagus sp.
GAGGTGAAAAGCATTCCATTTCTCGCATTTCTAGTCGGCATCACGCAGTCGAACATATCGACACCAAGTGCGATACACTCGAGAATATTTGCTGGTGTACCCACGCCCATCAAATAGCGTGGTTTGTCTTTTGGCAAAATATCGGTTACCAATTCAGTCATTTCATACATCATTTCCGCAGGCTCTCCTACAGAAAGACCTCCGATCGCATTACCTTCTCGATCGCAGGAAGCGATAAATTCAGCAGACTGAACTCTTAAGTCCTTATATACTGACCCTTGGACAATCGGAAACAAAGTCTGGTTGTAGCCATATTTTCCCGAAGTCTCATCAAATCGATTGATGCAGCGCTTCAACCAGCGATGAGTCATTTCCATCGAGTTCCGTGCGTAGTCGTATTCGCAGGGATAGGGCGTACATTCATCAAAAGCCATAATGATATCTGCCCCAATGGTGCGTTGGATATCCATCACATTTTCTGGGGTGAAGTGATGCTTCGACCCGTCAATATGAGACTTAAACATCACCCCATCTTCCTTTATCTTTCGAGTTCCTGCAAGTGAGAACACCTGGTATCCCCCACTATCAGTCAGAATTGGTTTTTTCCAGCCGTTGAATTTGTGAAGTCCGCCGGCTCGCTCAAGAATATCCAATCCTGGTCTCAAATAGAGATGATAGGTATTTCCAAGGATAATTTGAGCTTTAATATCCTGATCCAACTCTCGTTGATGGACTGCTTTTACCGACCCAGCTGTCCCCACAGGCATAAAAATTGGAGTTTGGATTTCACCGTGATCAGTAGTTACTACTCCAGCCCTTGCCTTGGTATTTTGATCTGTTTTGGAAAGCGTAAATTTCATACTTGCTACTATTTTTGGACATTTTATTTATTTGTCCCAAAAGGCTACAAAAATATACCCTTATTCTTAAACGAATGCTGAATTTGATTTTATATTTGCCAAGCAAATTGACCTATGGGCCTATTTTTACTTTGGTTATTATTCGGTATTGGAGTAGTTATTCAGGTTGTTTACTTGTTGATTATTTTCAGTAGAACTGCCTTTTATGCAGGAAAAAGCACTAACACTAGTCTTGAGTCCTCTTCTGAGGGTGTGACAGTGATGATTGCTGCACACAATGAATTCCAAAACCTTAAAGTCCTCATCCCAAAATTATTTGAGCAAGATTATCCTTTGTTTGATGTGATGATTGTAAACGATCGCTCAACCGATCGGACTAAAAGACTGCTGGAGGAATACATGGAAATCTATCCACGGCTCCGATCTGTGACTGTGAAATATACTCCCGCTCACGTTACTTCAAAGAAATTTGCCTTGACGCTCGGGATCAAAGTAGCTAAGCACGATGTAATTCTGTTGACCGATGCTGACTGTATTCCTGATACCGACCAGTGGATTACCAAGATGACAGAACCCGTTCGAAACCAAGGAAAAACGTTCGCGATTGGCTTCTCCGGCTATGAACTTAAGGCTGGATTCTTAAACTCTTGGATTCAATTTGAGACCCTTCTGACTGCCTTATTCTACATGTCTTTTGGACTCTGGAATCGACCCTTTATGGGAGTGGGAAGAAATCTATGCTACCGCAAAAGCTTTTTTATGGAAGTGAAAGCTTTCAAAGGACTTTGGCATATTCAGGGTGGAGACGACGATTTGTTTGTCAACCTCTACACCACTGGGAAGAATACTGCTATAGTAATCGACCCCCAATCGAATACCACCTCAACACCAAAAGAGACCAGGTCAGAATACCTGATTCAAAAGAAACGCCATCTCCACGCTGGCAAATACTATGATTCGGGCGACAAACAAAAAATTGGATTATATGCTTTTTCTCATGCATTATTCTGGATTGGCGGGATTGGATTATTAATTTATTTTGGTTTATCTCAATCTTGGGAACATTTTTCCGTTGTTTTCGGTATTATGCTACTACGGTCTTTATTTGTCACCGTCCTATTTAGAAAGGCCGACAAAAAAATCAGGGGAATAGCTCCCTCCAAAGCTACCTGGATGCTTGACTTCTTGTATTTAGGTTATTTTTGGATTTTGGGGACGATTTCTCATCAGGCAAAAAACATCCAATGGAAATAAGCAAGCGTGATTTTTCGAAAAAAGCTTTAGAGGACTTTGAGCTCATCGATCAGGCTGTACTTGAGCAGGATCAACAAGCCTTTGCGGCGCTAATGAAGCGCTACAAAAAGGCTGTTTATTACATGATTCTCAAAATGATCCGAGATACGGATGATGCAGACGATTTGACAATGGAAGCTTTTGCCAAAGCCTTTAAGAATCTCCATCGATTCAAAAAAGATTTCACCTTTAGCACTTGGCTCTTTCGCATCGCTACCAATAACACGATTGATTTTATCCGGAAAAAGAAGCTCAAGACCATGAGCTTAAACGGAACGCTCTCTGATGACAGTGGGAATTCGGTCACGATCGATGTGACTGACGAAGATAATAATCCTCAGGATGAATTCATTCGGACCCAACGAATCGAAATGGTTCGGATCTTTGTGGACAAACTACCTCCGAAATATCGCAAACTTGTTCAACTCCGATATTTCGATGAATTATCCTATGAGGAAATTGCGCAAGAACTAGAAAAACCACTTGGTACGGTAAAGGCTCAATTGCACAGATCGAGAGAACTTCTCTACGAAATTGCAGCTGGTAAAGAAAAACATATTTGATGAATCAAGAAACTGAATTAATCAGCACCTATTTTCCTGGCCTGAGCGAAACCCAATTGGAGCAGTTTGCCAGCCTTGGCGAGCTCTATGCCGATTGGAATTCTAAAATTAATGTGATCAGCCGAAAGGACATGGAGCAATTTTATATTCATCATGTGCTTCACTCTTTAGGAATCGCCAAAGTCATGGAGTTTCAACCTGGAACGAGAGTATTGGATATTGGCACAGGAGGAGGATTTCCGGGTATTCCATTGGCCATTCTTTTTCCTGAAACTCATTTTCATCTCGTGGATTCGATCGGAAAAAAAATCTCCGTAGTTAAAGATGTGGTGAAGCAGCTTAAGCTGACCAACGTAGAAGCCCAGCAGGCTCGGGCGGAAGAGTTGGTTCGTAAATACGATTTTGTAATCAGTCGAGCAGTGACTCGCATGGCAAATTTTTATCCTTGGGTGAAAAACAAGATCCGCAAAGAGGATTTCAACGAGTTTCAAAATGGTATTCTCTACCTCAAAGGAGGAGAAGTAGATGAGGAAATGGACGAACTGGACAAGTCCTACGTCGTGTATCATCTAAATGATTACTTCCCAGAGGAATATTTTGAAACCAAAAAAGTGGTTTATCTGCCTTGGGAAGATAAACGCTAATCCTGTCTAGATCAGATTCCAAATTAATCTACCCGAAATGTCTGAAATGCTTGTTGTACAGTTCCACTTTGGTCTACAAAAGTGACTTTGACCTGATATAAACCGCTATTTACTGGCAATTTTAATCTTAGGTTTTCAATAGAATTCTCACCATTCTCAGTGGCAGACCAATAAATTACCGTTCGCCAGTCTTTCATTTTGAGGTCTTTAGGAGTCACAAACAGTTCATTTTTTTCGAGGACTTTAGGAAGAATCCCTTGATAGTCTAGGTAAATCCCATTGGTAGGAATCGGAAATCCTCCAAAATCATTCTTATAAGAGCTAAAGCTGATTACTCCTGGGAAAACTTCCTCATTGAGGTAGAAGTTACGGGTCAATACCTCCAACTTTTCCAATCCTTTAGGATCGAAAGCTGCTAATAAATCTGAATCAAAGACTGGCATAGCATCGACTAGCATCAGTGGATTACTATCGAATATGCTGCCACGAACCTTATCAAGCACTCGGAATTCCTTTCGTTTTTGAACAGTCCGCACGCTAGTCTCAGGCACATACTCTTTGATCACAATCTCAACTGACTCAAAGCGAGTGTAATCATCTAATCTGTACGTAACATCTTCCACAAACCCAGTCACCACAGGAAATGGGCTACTGTCAAATTCTTGGACAAAATACCCTTCCACCTGACCCGCCTTCAAGAGGGCTGTGAGGTAGGGCTCATCTGCCGGAGAGATCTCAAGTACTGGGAAGTTAAACTCAGATTTGAACTTGGTTTTGGGTGCTGGAGATACAATCGATAAATCTACCAAGCTTAAATTATTATTGGCCTGAGCCACCATAAAACGCCAATTTTTCATTCCTCCTGTGTCAAAGTACATCGAACCAAACGTATCTGGGCGATCTGTAAAAAGTGCTGACTTAGCGCCATGCACGGAGAGGTAATATAGTTGGGTAGTATCTGGAGTTTCCTGATCTAGTTTCGCCTCCACGATATGGCCAAAAAGCTCTGGCACCAAAGTCCTTGACTCAATGGACTGATATAACTCCTTTGAAGAGAGCTGCCCTTGCTTTTCCAAAAAAGGATTCATGGCCGAGATTTGAATCTCTTTAATACCCGCAATTGTATTTAGATTAAGTTCTAAAAATTCTCCTCCTTTCAGGTTATTTGAATTCAAAGAAATTTTATCAGTATTCTCCTCCTGGATTAAATATTCCTTTCGGTTAGCTACCACAGCCGGAGGGATACTCGGATTGAAGATAGTAACTAGCCGCTGGGTCAGTCCCAGTTCCAAATCCAAGTAGGGACTCACTCGGGTAAAAACTCGAAGTAAATAGTGGTCCGAAGGTAGATTCGCTGGAATCCTCAAGTAATTGAAGGACTCCCCATCTGCAGAAGGCATTTTTGTAAGAGCCACTGATTCATTGTAACGATTCAGCAATTCTGCATAAATGATCTGTGACGGAGAGCTTCCTGATTCGGTAGAAACTCCTGCCTGAATCCAAATTCGTTCTCCTCCAAAATAGATATTTTTAGGAATGGAGAAATCAATTATCTCCTTCTTCAAAGGCGAATTTTGGCTGAATCCAACCGATGAGGTAAGGAAAGCAATGAGAACTAAAAACAATAAATTTTTTTTCACCTGGTTCATATATTAATCCTCCCAAAAATCAGGTCTGACATTAGTGCCTCGCTGGGTACAGTCCACACATCGTAAAGAAGAATACCGGTAACCGATCGGATTAAATGCTCCCTCAGGAACTATAGGCTGTGCAGGAATATTAACTCCTGATTTGAACCTCGAATCATAATCTCGAATCAAGACCGTATCTGCCGATAGAATACATCCGTCATATTCGGGGACCTCGGCTCGCCAAGGGCTAATCTCACTAATGTCGATAAATAGTCTTCGTTGTTGCACTTTCCCTAAACCAATCTGACCGATCACCGGAACCTCCGGATTCTGATCTTGGGTAATGTTTCCCCGGATTATGGAAGGTAGCGGGCTAAAGATCGAACCTAAATCATCCGTATTTTTTTTCAAAATCTCCCAGAACTCTGAAGCATCTTTCGTAAGTGCTTTCTGAGAAATCAGGATACTATACCGAACAGAAAGACGCTCATCTCCCTGATTAATTTGGTTAAGAGTCTGTCTAAACACAAACTGATCTTCAAACCGAGAAGAAGTCTCCAAGACCAAGTCTGAATTACGAACAGTTTTGTAGCAATAATCGGTACGCTCATCGGGAGTTCTGAGAACCACGTCCTTGACGTTTGGGTCGTATTTGACTTGCGAAGTAATCGGAGGTCGGAAGGCCCAAGTTTCATCATAGGTCCATAAAAAATCATCCGCTTCGGAATTTCCTTTAGTAGTCAGGAAAATTTCCACTCCAGCTTCATTTTTCTCAAAACCCACATCAATAATCGCTGGAGTCACCAATGGAGTCAAAGGGATGGTCGAGTAGCTCGTACCATCCGGAACAAAAATCCGAAGTACGTATGTGTCATCTTCAGGAACATCATGTTTGAATTCATAGCTGCCACCGCCCAATTCAGTTAAAGCATACCGCTCCCCACCTGAACTTTCCAAATAGATGGATGCGCCTTGAACTACCGGCGGCTCAGAACCTGTATCATTCTGAATAGATCTAGTATAGCTCAGATCCAAAACACTTGATAACCCTTCTGAATCCAGATAGCCCTCTACCACCAATACATTTAAATCAGACGGGGCAATCTCCGGCTCAAATGGCTCTCTACAGCCTGCCACCAAAGCCACAATAACAATCACGTATAGCTGAAAA
>JAFMBQ010000258.1 GCA_017858365.1 Algoriphagus sp.
TTTCACTAAATTTAAATCTTTCTTAAACCGTCCAACTTTTGGGGGCTAGTCCATTATTTAGGCTTTGGTATTATAAATGCTTGCTGGCTAATTCAGTAACTAAGTTTATGTAGGAAGCTTCCGCTTCTTCTTTTGAAATCCCTTTGAAGTTAAGCCAACTGTTGTATTTCGCAGCAGCTTTGAAATCAAAACCTCCTGGTCGTTCTGTCAGGTTATCGCCTTCTGTAGCTTGTTTATAGAGGCCATAAAGTTTCAACAAATCTTCAGTACTTGGTTTGGAAGTAAATTGTTGGGTGAGGTTTTTTGCTTCCTCTAAATTTGTAATCGTCATGGTAAACTAGTTTGCTTGTTATCAGTTTCCTAAATTGGATCAAAATCGGTTTGTTTGCAACCTCATTAATCAAAAAAACCAGCCATTAGGCTGGTTTTTTTGATTCTTTCAAATGTGGATTAACGCTTATTCATGGAGACATAATCACGCTCATTGGCACCGACATAAACTTGTCTTGGTCTTCCAATCGGCTCGTTATTTTCTCTCATCTCTTTCCATTGAGCGATCCAACCCGGAAGTCTTCCAAGTGCAAACATTACGGTAAACATTTCAGTAGGAATCCCTAGTGCTCGATAAATAATTCCAGAATAGAAATCAACATTTGGATACAACTGACGATCTATGAAATACTGATCGTTCAAAGCGGCATGTTCTAATTCTTTTGCGATATCCAAAATAGGATCATTGACTCCCAATTTGGCAAGAACATCATCAGCTGCTTTTTTGATGATTTTAGCACGTGGATCAAAGTTCTTATAAACACGATGTCCAAATCCCATTAGACGGAATGGATCATTTTTATCTTTTGCTTTGTCTAGGTATTTCTTAGCATCACCGCCATCAGCTTTGATTGCTTCAAGCATTTCGATTACTGACTGATTGGCTCCACCATGAAGTGGTCCCCAAAGCGCATTGATTCCGGCAGAGATAGAGGCATAAATACTAGCCTGAGAAGATCCAACAATTCTCACAGTAGAAGTAGAGCAGTTCTGCTCGTGATCAGCGTGAAGAATCAATAATTTATCTAAAGCAGAGGCGATTACAGGATCTACATCATACTTCTCAGCTGGAAGCGCAAACATCATTTTTAGGAAATTAGAACAATAGTCCAGTGAATTATCAGGATAATTTACTGGATGTCCCATCTCATTCTTATAAGCCCAAGCCGCGAAAGTGGGCATCTTTGCCATTAATCTGATGATGCTCAAATTAATTTCATCTTCATTTCTATTTGCATTCAAAGAATCTGGATAAAATGCAGTCAACGCACATACCAAAGAAGATGAAACTCCCATTGGGTGAGCATTTGATGGGAAACCTTCAAGAATCTTTTTGATGTCCTCATGGACTAAGGTATGATGAGTGATTTCTTTGGAAAATTTCTCATACTCAGCCGGAGTTGGCAGTTCGCCATAGATTAGAAGGTAGGAAACTTCCAAGAAGGTAGATTTCTCTGCAAGATCCTCAATTCTATATCCTCTGTATCGAAGGATTCCTTCTTCGCCATCTAAAAAAGTAATAGCACTTTTGGTAGCACCTGTGTTCTTATATCCCGGATCGATGGTGATCAGACCCGAATCTTGGCGAAGTTTTGCAATATCGATCGCAGACTCATTTTCTGTACCGGTGATTACCGGAAATTCAAATTCTTGTCCTTTATAGGAAAGTTTAGCTGATTCAGACATAAATAATTTAGTTGTGTTTCTGTATTGGTAAAGCCCCAAATTGAGCTTTCAAGTTAGTAAAAACGGCAAGTATTTCAGACTTTAATTCATTAGGTGGAAATATAAACTTGTGAATCGTTGATTTTTTCCAAAAAAAACTAACTCTGAATCGAATTTTAATTCAAGCCAAAGCTAGATTTTTAAAGTCTGATATTTTTTTAAATAGTGAGCAAGAAAAAAGCCCTTTGAGGGCTAATTTTTACGCACAAAAGTGTTCAAACACCTCAACTAAATGATCACCGATCATTTTGGCGTTTCTTCCTTCGATGTGGTGACGCTCAATAAAGTGTACTAATTCTCCATCTTTGAAAAGAGCCATAGCAGGTGAGGAGGGAGGATAAGGAAGAGTTAATTCTCTTATTTTATCTACAGCCTCTTTGTCATTTCCTGCAAATACTGTAGCAAGTGTGCCTGGTTTTACTTTAGCATTCTCCACCGCGTAGCGAATACCTGGACGCGCCGCTCCTGCTGCACATCCACAAACTGAATTTACTACTACTAGCGTAGTGCCTTTATGATCAGGACCGAGATGAGTGGCTACTTGATCAGCCGTTTTGAATTCTTCAAATCCTAATGTCGAAAGTTCCGCTCTCATGGGAGCGATTAATTCCTCTGGGTACATGGTATTTTAAGTTTTATTGGTTCATATTATAGAAATCCTAATTCCAGCTTTGCAGCTTCAGACATCATATCCTGTGCATAAGGAGGGTCAAAGGTAAGTTCGAGTTCTACGTTATTTATTCCTTGGATTTGTTGGATTTTATCCTTGATCTCCGATGGGATAAACTCAGCAGATGGGCAGTTCGGTGAAGTCAAAGTCATCAAAACATAAACATTGTTTACAGGATATACGGTGATTTCATAGATCAAACCCAATTCATAGACATCTATCGGGATCTCAGGATCATAGACCAGTTTGATCGCTTGGATGACTTTTTCTTTTAAGCCTTCAATCTGTCCTACGTTATTTTCTTTCTGCTCGGTTTCCATTTGATTAGACATTTTGATTGCTTTGAATGGCGAAGGCAAATAATTTGATTTGCTTAATCATCGATGCAAAACCATTGGAACGTTGACTGCCAATGATGGAGCCCATTCCGATTCGTTCTACAAAATCAAGCTTTGCATTTAAAATTTCTTCAGGTGCTCGATTATTCAATACCCGAAGCAAGAGCGAAATTAGTCCTTTGGTGATATCCGTATTGGAGTCAGCCATGTAGTGAACCTTTCCATCTTGCTCTTCTGCGATTAGCCAAACCTTGGATTGACATCCTTTAATGATATTATCTTCAACTCTAGCTACTTCGGGTAAAGCTTCTAACCCAGCACCCAGCTCCATGATGAAGTAAATGGTCGACTCTTTGTCGTCTCCCAGAATTTCAAATTCTGATACAATCTCATCTTGAATATCTTTTATGCTACTCATTTATTTTTGATTCTTGCGATCTTGGCAACATTGTCTGCCATAGAATCGATTTCCAATTTGGAATTGTAAACAGCAAATGATGCTCTGACAGTTCCTTCTAGTCCTAATCTTTTCATCAAGGGTTGTGTGCAATGATGTCCGGTTCTTACAGCGATTCCATTTGCATCCAGCATCATCCCTACATCGTAAGGGTGCATCCCATTGATGTTAAATGATAACACACTCACTTTTTCTGGTGCAGTACCCACTGGAATAAAGCCTTTTATTTCGCCCATCTTTTCATTTGCATAGGCTAGTAACTCGTCTTCATGTGCTTTAATCGCCTTTTTGCCTAGTCCATTAATGAAGTCAAGGGAAGACTTGAAAGCGATTACATCTGCAATATTTGGAGTTCCAGCTTCGAACTTGAACGGGATCTCATTGTAAGTAGTTTTTTCAAAGGTGACTTCTTTGATCATTTCACCACCACCATGGAATGGAGGCATAGCTTCAAGAATTTCTCTTTTGCCATAAAGTACTCCCAGCCCTGTGGGCCCGTAAAGTTTGTGTGCCGAGAAAGCTAGAAAATCGCAATCCAATTCTTGGACATCCACTTCAAGGTGACTAGTGCTTTGAGCACCGTCTAGCAAAACTTTTGCTCCTAATGAGTGAGCCGCCTGAATGATTTTCCGAACAGGGTTAATGGTACCTAATGCATTGGATGCATGAACGATACTAACTAGTTTGGTTTTCGGAGAAAGTAATTTTTCAAACTCCTCAAAGAGGATTTCTCCTGATTCGCTTATAGGGATGATTTTGAGTATTGCTCCTTTTTCCTCACAGAGCATTTGCCAAGGGACAATATTCGAATGATGCTCCATGGTAGAAATTATGATCTCATCTCCACTTCCAATGAATTTTCTGCCAAAAGTTGAAGCTACTAGATTGATGCTTTCTGTAGTTCCTTTCGTGAAGATGATCTCAGCCGCTTCCCGCGCATGGATGAAATCCTTAATCGTCTCACGGGTTTCTTCAAAATATCGAGTTGCCCGATCTGCTAATGCATGTGCACCTCGGTGAATATTCGAATTATCATGATTGTAATATCCTGTCAATGCATCCAAAACAGATTGAGGCTTCTGAGTAGTTGCTGCATTGTCAAAATATATCAAAGGCTTGCCATGTACCTCTTGATGAAGTAAAGGAAACAAGCTCCTGATTTTTTCGATATCAAAATTCATGGATGATTAAAATTTAGAACCTAGACGGTCTTCGACCAATTTTGTACAATAAATTCTCAAAGGCCCATCGGAAATATGCTCCAAGACCTCTCCGGCAAAAGCATAAAGTAATAAGCCCTTGGCTTGAAGTTTACCTATTCCTCTTGCCTGAAGGTAGAATAATGCCTCCTCGTCCAATTGACCAGTGGTACAACCGTGGGAACACTTCACATCATCTGCCCAGATTTCTAATTGTGGTTTAGTGTTGACCACAGCATCTTCCGATAGCAGAATGTTATTATTTTGCTGAAAAGCATTTGTTTTCTGAGCGTCTTGGCGAACAAAAATCTTTCCGTTGAAAACTCCTCTTGAATGATCAGCCATAATCCCCTTATATAGTTCATTCGACTCGGAGTGAGCAACTGTATGATCTACATTGGTATGGTTATCGACATGTGTCTTTCCATTGATTAGATACAAACCATACATGTTTCCTTCTGAATTACTCCCAAGGATATTTAGAGTCAAGTTATTTCGAATCATATCACCTGAAAGTGAAATAACCACAGAGTTGAATGTGGAGTCTTTCTGAATATCAGTTTCAATGTTGCTTACTTCGATATAATTTTTGCCTTCGTTCTGCAATCTGTAGTGGTGAAGGTGAGTATTTATCCCTCCTTTTACTTCTACAACTTTATTGACAAATGTTGGCGATTCATTCAATTGAACTGTTTGCTCTATAAATGTTGCCTCAGCAAAATCTCCAGATTCGATCCAAATTCTAGGCTGGATCACTTGGCCTTCAGACACAGCGTTCAAGAATAAAAATAGAACTGGTCGCTCAAGTTTTGCTTTTTTCGGAATAGAAATGAAGACTCCATCTTGAAAAGACGACTGATTTAAAGCGCAAAACGCATCTTTCTCAGGTTTTGCGATGCTTCCAATAGGACAATCTGCCTTTTCTGAAAGTAAAGAGATTGATAAATCTTTGATCTCATCAGAAAAGGCTGGTTGATAAATTCCATTGGAAAAAACCAAAACGTCTCCTTCGAATCCCTCGAAGATTGATGATTTCACCAGATCCGCATTCAATTCAAAGGCTGTTGCCTGAGATGGATTGGTGATGAATGAATCAAGTTTTTTGGTGATTGAAGTGAATTTATATTCTTCAGCTTTCAACGCAGGCATTCCTTGCTGATTGAAAATCTCTTTTGCTGAATTTCTGGATAATTCAAATCCAATACCTGGATGATCTATTAAACCACCGATTGTATCTTGCTTTATAAGCGTACTCATGAGTTAGAATCTTTGAGTGAAAATCAAACTGTTGCTTCCGAATCGACTGCATCTTTGATCCAGTCATATCCTTTTTCTTCTAGTTCAAGTGCGAGTTCTTTAGAGCCGGATTTTACTATTCTTCCTTTGTATAAGACGTGCACAAAGTCTGGCACGATATAATCCAAGAGTCTCTGATAGTGTGTTACTAAGATGGTTGCGTTGTCCTTTGTTTTCAATTGATTGACACCATTTGAGACAATTTTCAAGGCATCGATATCTAATCCTGAATCAGTTTCATCCAGAATAGAAAGTTTAGGGTCGAGCATTGCCATCTGGAAAATCTCGTTTCGCTTTTTTTCACCGCCAGAGAAACCTTCATTGAGAGATCTACTCAATAATTTTTGGTCGATCTCAACCAATTTCATTTTCTCCTTCATCAAGGTCAAAAACTTGACAGCATCTAG
>JAFMBQ010000259.1 GCA_017858365.1 Algoriphagus sp.
AATATCATGAACGTGAATCTCACCGGTACATTCCTAGGTTGCCAAGTTATTGGAAGACATATGCTTGACAATGGAAATGGTTCTATTATTAATATTGCTTCGCTTTATGGGGTGGTTAGTCCTAATCATAAAATCTATCCAGGAACTGGGATTTCTCAGCCTGTTGCGTATTCTGTAAGTAAGCATGGTGTGGTCGCTTTGACCAAATACATTGCAACTTTATGGGCTGAAAAGGGGGTAAGAGTTAATGCACTCACTCCTGGAGGTATTTGGAATGGTCATCAAGGTTTATTTTTGGAGCGATTTGAGCAACTAATTCCTATCGGTCGAATGAGTGACAAAACTGAGTTGAGAGGTGGGATTGTATATCTTTCTTCCAATGCTAGTAGTCATGTAATCGGACATAATTTAATTATCGATGGTGGATGGACTGCCTGGTAATTAAAAAACCTAATTTCTTTTAGAATTAAATGATCCTTAACCATACTATTGTATTTCTCGCTTTGTTATTGGTTGGTCTGATTTATTACAGGTTAGCCAAGAAATTTAATATTGTCGATAAACCCAATCAGAGAAGCTCCCATTCGGAAGTAACCGTACGAGGTGGAGGAGTGATTTTTCCACTTGCTATTCTTTTTTGGTGGATAGTTTTTGACTTTTCACACAGCTGGATGGTGCTTGGCCTTGTTTTGATTTCCTCGGTTAGTTTTCTAGATGATATTTATTCCCTTTCTCGGAAACTTCGATTTGGCACTCAGTTCATAGCTCTTACGATGTCTTTTTATGATTTGGGCGTTTTCGCCAAAGAACCCCTTTGGTCACTTCCAATTCTATATTTTATCGCATTAGGGATAATTAATGCAATTAATTTCATGGATGGGATCAATGGGATTACTGGACTTTACCATTTGGTTTTTTTCGGATCTATACTAGCTGTCAATCAGTACTTCCCGATTTTCGAAGGAGAAATGATCCAATATACTATTTTAGGGATTTTAGTATTCCTGATTTTTAATCTGAGAAAGCAAGCATTAATGTTTGCAGGGGATATTGGAAGTATTTCATTAGCCTATTTGGTTATTTATTTTCTTACTCAATGGTACCTCTCCGCAGAAAATTGGACTATTATTCTTTTTCTAGTTGTTTATGGAATGGATTCTTTCCTTACGCTAGGACAGCGCTTATTGAAAAGAGAAAATGTAACCCAACCTCATCGTGCGCATTTTTATCAGCTTTTGGTGAATCAGTTGAAAATTGGACACGTGACGATCGCTATAGTTTTTGCACTAGTTCAGTTCGCTGTGAATTTCTTATTTTTTATTCTTCCGGATGGATATCCGACCGGACTGGTTGCTAGCATTACATTAATCGCTTTTGCAGCAACTTACCTTTTTCTGAAAATCCCAATTCAAAGGAGATTTGAATTGACGTAGACTAGGATTTAATTTAAAGGGATTAGAAGATAAAACCTCTCATGAGCAGGTGAAAATTAAATCAATTTTGATTGAATTGTTCTAAATAAAAAGACCTTGGGAAACCCAAGGTCTTTTATGTTTCGACTCTCGTCTGATTTAAAACTTAACACTGATTCAAAGTTCGGTTGGAAAATTCGTAAAAAAAATACCCAGTATTGGGTATTTTTCGAATGTTTTAAACTTTTAAGAGGCCTTTTTTGCTACATTTTGATTTTTCGCCTTTTAAGGGAGTTCCTGATTTTATTGGTAATTCTGTTAAATTCTTACCCTTTCCAATTCCTTATAGTACCGTTTACAGGATTTTAATTTTAATTAACGATTGGTCTCTTTTTATTGGAACTAGATTTGTTTTGAGTAATATGAATTTCATTACTTTTGCTCCTCATTCAGCCTAAAAAAAAATCGAAATTAATTTAACCCCCCTAAAAATGAAGCAACAATTTACACAATTCTCGCTCAATCGCTCCTTGGTTATTATCCTTGTGGCCTTCCTAGCTTTGGGAGCTTGTAAAAGCAAAAAGAAAGTAGTGGCAGCACCCGCTCCTCCGGCTCCTGTAGAACAAGTGTCCCCGCCACCAGCACCAGTCGAAGCAAAACGATCTGCTGAGGAAATGGCTGTTGAAAATCTTGAAAACGCATTTAATGGTGTTGCCAACGCAAGTAGCGTGAATGCAGCAAACCAATCAATCCAGCAGGCATTGGGTATGTTTTCAAATCAAGAGACTCCAATATTGATTGTAATCCATGAGGAAAATAGTATTAAGGATTATGACGAGCCAACTACCATCAAAAAGTATTTGGATTACTTGAAAGACACAAAAAAGAATCTTAACTACATCAGTGACATCAGACTTGATGCCAATGGTAAAGTTTCTGAACTTGAATTGAGAAGAAAATAAAAGCCTAACCTCTAAAACACGAAAAATGAAAAATATCCTTACCCTTTTCCTAGGCTTATTCTTTGCGAGCTCCATCGGAGTATATGCGCAATCTGATAATGTTAGTCCAGCTAGAAAGCAGGCAATTGACTCTCTGGCACTTGAAAAAGTAAAAGACCTTTCCAAATACATTAGTATCATCGGTAGCAAAGAAACTCAGTTTTCTGAGGCTAACCGAGTGATGGACCGTGCTGAAGAGCTTTTTGCTCCAGGTGCTGAGATGGGTGTATCAAGCATCAACTCGAATGATATCGCTTATTATAAAGTAAGAAGATACTTTGAGCGATTGATGGCCTTGAACTACGATCGAGTAAACATTACTTGGTATGATATTCAATACATCTCTGATCTAGAGCGTCAGCCTGATGGTAGATATGTAGGTGTGATTACTATTTATCAGCGTTTTGAAGGTACATCCATTGAGACAGGTATGAATTACAAAGACACTACTAAGAAAGACATCACCATCTACGTAGAGAAAAAGCAAACCCAAATTGCGGGTAGAACCATTGAATTTTGGGATGTCATGCTCGGAGACGTGAGAGTGACTGAAACTTCCGTATGAGAATAACCTTCATCTTTATTGCGATATTTTTCGCAAGTATCTCTTTAGTTCCAGGGCAAAGCTTAGGCGGCCCTGGAACTATTAAAGATGACGGTAGACTAGCGTCATCTACCAAACAACTCAATCAATTTTTTAGAAGATTCAATGCTGAAGAATCTCCAAATGGAGAAACCAGGTATTATCCCGAGGATTCACTCTATCATAATGTACCCCTTCGACAGGGTTTCATTCAGATCCTGTTTGATAACCAGACTTCTTCCATTTCAAAAGAACTTAAAGCTCAATTTATCAATACCGTATTGAGTTCATCCTATCCTCAGTATCTCAACTTTCACCGGGAAGGCTGGTATTCGGAGGTGCAGACCCAATTTATATATAAAGGAAAAAGAGAACCTGTCACTATCATCTTAAAACTTCAACCTGAACGTCTAGGGTATGAATGGGTATTTGATGACGTTTCCTTCGAACCTTTTAAAAAATTATTCAATAAGCCTGTTGGCGGGGAAAAAGATTTTCTTCATCCTCTCAGCCACGAATTGGGTTTTATGAATTTGAGACGTGCATTTCAAGATTCAAAAACTCCAGAAGCCTTTACTCGAACAGATTACAAACCGGATTACTTGACCCTATTTCTCTATGAAATGAAATTGGGCAATCTCCGTTTTGAAACAGTGTCTGACGTCAAATTCCATTTCTTCCAAATCGAAGGCTGGTATTTTGAGGTCAATCAGTTTAACCGACCGGGCTTTAATACCGGTTGGTTGATTTCTAACTTGGTCAAGCTAGGACCAGGTGATAAGGAAACTATTCAGAAATACATTTATGATCAGAATTAATAAGATCTCTTTTACCTTTTTCTTGCTGCTTCTCAGCTTTACAGGCTTTGCGCAAACTATAAAAGGCTACACCAAAGACGAAATTGATAGCTATTCCTCAAAGGTTGAAGATCAGGTCCGCTTTTTGGAATACCTATTAAATACCATCGGCTCAAAGGAAACTTCTGCGCGAGATAAGGACGTAGTCATCCGTGAGAGCTATTTGAAGATTTTTAGAGATGGTCTAGTCCAGGTTGAAGACGATTTGCTTCTGGATAGAAAAGTAGTCACCAACAAAGACGTGACTTCTTATTTGAAAGACATTGAGTTTTTCTACAAAGACATTAATTTCAAGTTCAAAATACGGGAAGTGAAACCCTACCAAAAGGATGATGGATCTGTCTTTTTTATTGCATCATTAGATCAGACCATTACTGCAGTAGGAACCAAAAACGAGAAAGTTTCTAACACGAAGCCACGATTTGTTGAAGTAAATCTTCAAGAAAAAACGGGAGAAATCAAGATTGCGAGCATCTATACGACCAAAGTCAGTAGAGATGAGGAATTGCTAGAGTGGTGGAAAGGCATCAATCAGAATTGGAAAAGCTATTTCAAAACTCGATTCCAGCTTTCTGAATTTGACTCTGTAGATATAAATCAGCTATATAGATTTGTTAGCGTTGATAGTCTTGATCTTTCAGGAACTACAGTTATCCTTGACCTGAGTCCAATCGAGGCCTTGCGTCAGCTTCGTTATGTCGATCTGAGCAATACCAAAATCACTGCTTTAGGTCCAATCTCAAATATTACCTTTCTGGAGCATTTGGACGTCTCAAACACCCCCACTTCCGACATACAATTTATCAAATATGCCGATAAGCTTAAAAGCCTAAATATCTCTTCTACCAAAATTTCGGATATAGGATTATTGACCAATCTAAAGTCACTGCAATCTTTGGAAGCTTCCCAAACTCCAATTATTAGCTTTGCAGTGCTGAATGAATTCGATAGTCTGCAGCGCTTGATCCTGCCAAATAGTGGGTTCAACAATGGAGAACATATTCAAAAGCTGGAAAATCTCAAAGAACTGGATCTGTCTCAGAACTACCTGATCAATTTTTCCGCCCTTCAAAGCCTTACATCCCTAAAGTATTTGAATCTCTCTGAAACCAATCTTAACGATCTTTCGCTATTCGCAGGATTCAATGATCTTGAAGTGATTGATCTGACTAAAACTCAGTTGACTGATATTTCTTCCCTAAGTGGTAAAAAATCGCTCCGAAAAGTACTGGTCGATGAGACGGGACTTTCCGTAAGTTCCGCAGACAATTTTATTCGAAGCAATCCGACAGTGTTATTGATACACCATGTCAAAGACCTGAATTCTTGGTGGGAAAAGCTTTCTCCAAACTGGAAGGCGGTCCTCAAAAAGGAATTCCCTTCCATCTCCTCTGATAATCCATCGATCGAAATTCTAACTCAGACCATCGGTTTGACTAGTTTAGATTTAAGCGAATCAGGAATCGAAGCGCTAAACCCAATTACAAGATTTGTGAAGTTGGAGAAAGTTGATTTTTCGGGTACTCCGGTTCAGGATTTGATTCCCTTGAGTGAAGTGAGAACCTTGGTTGAAATCACAGGAAAAAACACGAATGTGAGCTCAATTGCTCCAATTAGTGAAAATGATAATCTTATTCGTATTGATTTGGCCGGTAGTCCAGTGGAATCAATTATGGATGTTTTAGCACTTGAAAATCTAGCTTATATCAACGTAGATAATTCCAAAATTTTCCCGGAGGAGATCCCGGAGATTCTTTCACAGAAGCCAAAGCTAACTATCATTTATCGGACAGATGAGCTGGATTCTTGGTGGGCAGGCATTGATCCTGTTTGGCAGGGGATCTTTAGAAAGCAGTTTGAAGTGGGGGAGAAGCCTTCCGAAGAACAACTGCACCGAATGACTTCAGTATCCTCACTCTCGTTTCAAAGCCTTTCTATTGGTAATATTTCTCCGCTAACTATCTTTGTTAATCTTCGTTCTCTGACGATTTTTGATGCTCCTTTAGGTTCAATCTTGCCAGTAGCTGAGCTTGGCTTATTGGAAAAGTTAACCATCTCTCAAGTTCCGGTAATTGACTTTTCACCTGTTAGTAAATTAGTGAAACTGGATTTGCTGAATATCAGCAATACAGGAATAGAGGATTTGACCTCGCTTTCGTCACTTCAGAACCTGAAAGTCTTGAATATTTCCGGAACAAACCTGAGAGTACTCAAGGGATTGGAAAGTCTATCGAGCCTAGAAGAGTTGGATGTAGCCAGTACGAATTTAA
Source organism: Algoriphagus sp. (assembly GCA_017858365.1). GTDB lineage: Bacteria > Bacteroidota > Bacteroidia > Cytophagales > Cyclobacteriaceae > Algoriphagus. The sequence continues at coordinate 6,124 of JAFMBQ010000259.1, forward strand.
GGTCCTTAAGACCTA
>JAFMBQ010000260.1 GCA_017858365.1 Algoriphagus sp.
CATCGTTCTCTTATCCTGCGGAGAAAAAGGCGATGCAGAAAAAGCTGAATCCGAAAATATCCTAGAGAATTTGACTTACTCGGTAGATACCGTGGTGGTGGATTCTGGCGATGAGCTGCTCGTTCTTGGATCGAATTACCTAGGATATTGGAGCCTTTCCTCAGACTTGAGTAAGATGTATCTATTTACCGAAAAGGGGAATTCACTTCATGAAATTGATCTGGACCATCTAAAAGTAATAGGTCGATATCCATTTGAGGTAGAAGGTCCAGATGGTACAGGAACTAGAGTAATGGGAATTCATGAACTGAACAATCACCAATTCGTTTTTTCCACCTACAATGGTACTTACATTTTTGATAAGTCAGGCAAGAAAAATATAGATTATCGGCTTAAGTCTTCTGGGGTTGAAGGCATTGACTTGGATGATGATTACACACTTAATCACCAAGCCAAGATTTATGGAAAGGGAGAAAACCTCTATGTCATCCGCGAAACACCCTTAGAATCACAACTTTTATCGGTTGACTTGAAAGAAATGAAAGCCGATACTTTCTCTATAGCTAAGTTGAGTAAAACTAGGGAGTTTTCCACGATGCTACTACTACCTGGCAACATGCATTTTTATAGCCAATCCATTAAAATCCAATATCTCCGAGATCAGGTTTTGGTATTCAGTCCTGTCACCAATACGATTTATTTATTTGATCCAAGAAAAAGGCAAATCATGGAAAAAAGCTTTGTACATCGACTGGTCCCGTTAGAAAAAAAATGGGAGGACCATCCAAACGAAGCAAATTCCCTTGAGGAATTTAATGCTATTATGACTGCTGTTGAGGTACAGATAGACTATGGAAGGTTTTATTGGGATGATACCCGAGAACTATATTTCCGTCTCAGTCAAAAAGGGAAAGGAATAGCTAGCCCTGAACAAAGGAGGAATTATGAGACATTTATTCACGCTTACAATGAGAATTGGGAATTGGTCGGTGAATCAAAACTGGAAAACTTAGAGGAAAGAATATATGACTATTTCTTAAAAAACGGTAAGCTCTTTTCCTATGTCAATGTCGAAGACGAATTGGGCTTTGCAGTATTCACTTTTGATTTTTAAACAGTCATGAAAAAACTGCTCTATTTTACCGTTTTAGCAGGATTTTTCGCTTGTAGCGAAAAGGATGCTACCTCAGATTCCATCATTAGTATAGATTTTAGCTATAGCCTCGACACCGTGATGGTAGATGCTGGGGAAGACTTTATCCACCTTAATTGGGGCTTGACCAGTTCGGATCTCTCTACTGACGAAAAGTATTTCTATAATTTCAAAACGGGAGCGGAGAAGCTAGGACTAGAAGTCATCGATCTGGAAAACCTCAGCCTCGAACGGGTCATTCCCATCAGCTTAGACGGTCCGAATGCGATCAGGTCTCCATATATCACCAAGGTGTATTCGCTTCCCGATGATACGTACTATCTCTCGGACAATTATGCAGTATATCATTTTGATCAAAAGGGGAATAAACTCTCAACTTTGACTTATGCCAAGCAAGAATTTGAAGGGGAAAAACTTCCTGATGATAAACGGATTTGGCTGGATGAGAACTTATCCCCAGATGGGGAAACATTAGTGGCGCTTTTTGGAGGTCAAAAAATGGATGAGCCTTCGGAGGGGTTTGCCATTTTTGATTTGGAGAATAAACGAGTTAGCTACAAGGCAACGGAGCTAGTTAAAGAGCGATCCAACTATCAAACCACATTGTACTATGAAGGCGTTCAGCCCATGGGTGCTTCCGGTGCAGCAAGTCACCTAGCGCTGCAAGGAGATACGCTAATTTACTCCATTTCTGCACACAACAGACTTCACTTTTATAATCTCAAAACAGATTCTATTAGCTCAAAATCCTTTACGAGCAAGTACACGAGTGCGGTGGCAAAATCAAATTACCCCAGCCGGACGGATTCTGAGAAGGAGTTTCAAGAAATCACCAAAGAAAAAAGCAAAGAAGTCAACTATGGCCGGCTCTTCTTTGATGATCAAAATGACATCTATTGGCGATTTGCTAAGGAAATGGATCGTATGAAAGGGGATACGATCCTTTTCAAAACTGTTCTGACAGCCTTTGACACTGACTTCAATCAGCTTCATGAGGAATTGCTACCTTCTGATTTTACACTCCCATCCAAGTATTTTGCTCGAAAAGGGATGATTTATCTATACCTGAATATCGAGGATGAGCTCGCCTTGGTGCGAATTAAACCAACAATTTCTTATGAATAGGCTCAACTATTTGTTGTTGGTATTTGCGCTAGTCAGCTGCTCTACGGGTAGCGATTCAAAAAAAGAAAGGGAAGAGAACATTAATTTTTCCTATACCCTAGATACGGTCTGGGTCGATGCTGGGGAAGAATTTATCTACCTAAATTGGAGTTTGATCAGTTCTGGGCTTTCTCAGGGTGGTAGACTCCTCTACAACTTCGACCAAGCCAAAACGGCTATTCAGTTTATAGATTTAGAAAATCTGGTATTGGAAAAAACGCTGCCTCTGGAGGTAGAAGGACCAAATGGAATCGGCGCAAGATTGATGTACGGCATCTATGCAGCTAACGAGGGAAATATAGTGCTATCGGATAATTACTACGTATCTGTGGTGGATGAAGAAGGTAACAAGTCTTTTGGATTCCGCTTTAACAATTATGATTATGATGGCGAAAAGTTTCCGAATGGAATGAACATCACATGGGGTGAAGCAGTAGCTAAGGATGGTAAAACAATATTCTGGCTATATGGAAGTGAAAAAATGGATCGATCACCTTCCGGAGTTGCTATTTTCAATCTCGAGACCAAAACGGTTCGCATCAAGCCCATCGAAATTTTCCAAGAATTAGATCCCTATCGTGTCTATTTTTCTATCAATGGTCAACCATCTGGAATTGGCTATGCGGACATCCACTTGCAGGTCAAAAATGATTCCTTACTCTTTTCAAATTCGGTAACTAACAAGGTCTATTTTTATCACCTTTCCACTGACTCTATCACTACAAAAACCTATGAGAGTAAATTCACCGCTCAAGTGGCTGCCGGTAACTACCCTGATCGGACAGATTCAGAACAAGAATATGTGGATGTCATAAAAGCGATGGAAAAAGAAGTCAACTATGGCCGGCTCTTCTTTGATGATCAAAATGACATCTATTGGCGATTTGCTAAGGAAATGGATCGTATGAAAGGGGATACGATCCTTTTCAAAACTGTTCTGACAGCCTTTGACACTGACTTCAATCAGCTTCATGAGGAATTGCTACCTTCTGATTTTACACTCCCATCCAAGTATTTTGCTCGAAAAGGGATGATTTATCTATACCTGAATATCGAGGATGAGCTCGCCTTTGTGAGAATTAAACCTACGATTTCTTATGAATAGACTTCTCTTATTGATCGTAATAGTTCTGTTTTCCAGTTGCTCCAAGTCAACGGAGGAAAATAAAACAACCGGAAACCTGATTCTCACTTATGAGATCGATACTGTTATTATCGATTCGGGAGATGATTTTCTTTTTCTAAAGTATGACGCATTGACTACAGGGGCTTCACATGATAAAAAGCTCTTCTACAATGTCGACGAATTAGGCTCTCAATTGGAAATCATCGATTTGGATAGCCTCATTTTAAAAGAAAAAATACCACTAGATAGAGATGGCCCAAATAGTATAGGCCCCGAACATGTATCCGGCTTTCAAGCTTTGGATAATGGAAATCTATGCTTTTATAACATCCGACAAATCACAGTCCTTTCTACCGATTTTCAAAAAGTTTCCAAACTACACCTTTATCCTGAAGCATTCGAAGGTGATACCCTTCCTGAAAAAGCGCAATTTGCTCCATTCATTGACAAGTTAAAAAGTGATGGTTCACTATATGCAGGGTTATATATCATGTTTTTTGAGAATGAAATATTAGGCATAGTCTTAATCGATGTAAAGTCAGGACTACTCAAACTTATTCCTACAGATAAGTTAGACTTTTTAAAAGATCTAGTATACATCACAAAAGAAGGTAACGCCACAATCGGTCATGGAGAGTCCAAATACGTAGACTTTTTTAATAACAACCTCATTATCAATACTTCGGCTAAAAATGAGGTGTTGATCTATGATATTTATGAGGACAGCATTATCACCAAGTCTTACAATAGCAACTTCACATCTGACTTCAAAAAAGGAAGCTACATGTCGGAAAAAAATTCGGACCTGTCTTTAAAATTAAAAGATCTCGAGGTCTATTTTGGTTCGCTCGTTTTTGATGAATTGAATGGAGTTTTTTGGCGATACAGTCGAGAATCAAAATCAAAAAATCCGGAAAAACCCACTTTTGAATACGTGGTTACTGTTTTTGATAAGGACCTTAACCAACTCCATGAGGAAAAACTAAATGTAGACTGGTCTCATATACCTTCTATTAAGTTTGTCAAAGATGGGATGCTCTATACCTACATAAACCTTGACGATGAAATGGCCTTTGTAAGGTTGAAACCCAAACTATCAAAAAAATAATTTCAACCTGATTTTTTTAAATTTATTAGAAACCAAAAATGAGAAATATTATTATCTGCCTAATTCCACTTTTTATAGCCTTTGCATGTAGCCCAAAAAAGGAAAGGATTCTAGAGACGTCTTCTCTTACTATTAAAATTGATACCCTTCGGATCGATTCTCGCGACCATCTATTTTACTTAGCGCATGGGATTCCGGCTGCAAAACTATCTCCAGATGAAAAATACCTATACTTCTATGATGGATATATGCATAGTATTGATCAGGTGGATTTGCAGGAAAAAAAATATGTCTCCACTATTAAATTAGAATCTGATGGCCCAAAAGGAGTTCTTACGAGGCAACAGATGGATTATATTCCCAAAGAAAATGGGAATCTCTTCTTTTACACTCAGCGAAATTTTATAGAATTAGACCCCAAAGGCAATCTGGTGTATGAATCCTCCTCCCTCCAAAGCCTGGTTGATATCCCATCCGAAAAGAGGTTTTATGAATGGGCCAAAATCTCCCCAAATCTTACCTATCTCTTTGGGCTGACTTCAACTTTTAAACAGGAGAATATGCTGGCTTGGGTGAGCTTAGAAGATTCTATTTATTCAGAAGTCACGCTGGATAGTATGAGCTACAGAGACAAATTGAAAGTTACATTAGGCAAAAATGCTACGATGTCAAGTGTCATTTCCGCTGCTTACCTAGACCATAAAATCACTGTTTATCATGCCGACGGAATAGACTTGTACACAATAGATCCGCTCACGAAAGAACAGAAATTTCACGATAATTTCCCAAAACTAACTGATCGAAGAAAGCCAGGAAATTTCCCGAAAACCGGGGAGTTTATGGAAGTTCAATCTTTAATAAATCTAGAAATAAATTACAGAGACTTGGTTTTTGATGATTTAAATAAAAGGTATTACAGACTGGCAAGTAAGCGTGATGAGAATCAACCCGATAAAACTCCTCCAAAATATAAGTACCTCTTTATTTTCGATGAATCACTCCGCCTAATTCATGAAGAGGATATTTCCAAAATGGATTTTCAATATTCTACCTATTTTGTGCGAGAGGGGAAGCTCTATTTTTATCAGAATCGAAACGATGAAATGGAATTTCTGATTTTTGATTTGATATTGGATTGAGGAATTTCAGCTTTCTCACTTAAGCTTTCAGATTTTTTAATGGAGACCGAAATACTTTTATATAAGACCTTCGAGGTTAAAGAGAAACCTCAAAGGACTAGCGAATTTTCAGATTTCTCTCGTTTGCTTTAAGACTTCCTATCCCAGTGTAGGCAAGCTCAACTTATACTTCATCGATATCAGACGAATGCTGATCACAAGAGACATGGAAATCAACATATTGTAATCCCGGGGCACTTGATAATAATTCAACACCAGATAAAGAATCGCTCCGGCCAAGCAAGCTGAGGCATAGACTTCTTTTCGGAAAAGGATAGGGATTTCATTGGTCAAGGTATCCCGAATCACTCCGCCCATCACGGCCGAAAACATCCCCATAATCGCTGCAATCTCAGGTCGG
>JAFMBQ010000261.1 GCA_017858365.1 Algoriphagus sp.
GACATTCCTAGTGGATCAAAAAGTCTTTTTTGTAAAAACTCAGCCGTCGTCATTCCGGAAAATTTTTCAATTAGTAAGGAAAGCACATCAGGAGACGCAGAATAGGACCATTGTTTCCCAGGTTGTCCGATCAGTGGCATGGTGACCATTGTCTTTATTCTACTTTCAATGTTTTCATGGGTGGGGCTATAAATAGCATTTCTGATTTCTTCCTCCAGTTTGCCAGCAGCGATGCCATGCGAAAGTCCGGAAGTATGACTCAGCAGCATGGCCATGGTTATTTTTGATTCGGCGGGAACAGTTCCTCCGGCTATTCCTTTGCTAGGATCTACAGCCACTTTCAAGTCTTTAAACCAAGGTAAATATTTCTCTACAGGATCATTGAGGAAGAAATGTCCTTCTTCATATAGCATCATAAATGCAGCCGTTACAATTGGCTTGGTCATGGATTGGATAAAGAAAATCTGATTTGCATTCATTGTTGACTTAGATTCAATATCTGAGTATCCTATCGTTTTCTCATGCGCTTTTTCGCCATTTTTATAGATCAGGGTTACCGCTCCGGCAAGCCTTCCTTGATCGACTTCATTTTGCAGGTAGGTATCATACCGAGCTATTCGTTCCTGGGAAATAGCCGAGGTGGCAGGTTGCTTTTCTGCCATAGTTTGGGCAAAAGCTCCATTGGAGAGAAAAAGAATGGCAATTAAAAGCGTCAGGGACTTATTTTTTAGCATATCGGATTGGATTATTTTTTGATAAAGTTAAGGGTCTACCCTCTCAAGGTAATGAATTCAATAATTAATAAATCAAAAATAAAGCCCTTTCAGATTATTATGAAAGGGCTTTTGAGAATTTACCTGTAAGCTGTTAAATGGTGATTTTTGCCCCCAAAATTTTTAGGAACTCACGAATCCAAGCTGGGTGACCGGGCCAAGCTGGCGAGGTGACCAAGTTGCCATCAACATATGCATCTGTAGCTGGGATATTCTGAAACTCCCCCCCTGCAATTGTCACTTCAGGGCCGACTGCTGGATAAGCAGTGAGTTTTCTGCCTTTGACTACGCCAGCGGCGGTCAGAATTTGAATGCCATGACACACTGCCGCTACGGGCTTATTGGTGTCGAAGAAGTGTCTGACTATCTCCAAAACTTTCTCATTCAACCTTAAATATTCTGGCGCTCGTCCACCTGCAATAGCCAGACCTACGTAATCGTCTACATTTACTTTGTCAAAAGAATAGCTCAGCATAAAGTTATGACCCGGCTTCTCGGTATAGGTTAGATCACCTTCAAAGTCATGAATAGCCGTTTTGATGGTTTCTCCTTTTTTCTTTCCAGGACAAATAGAGTGAACTTCATATCCTACCATCTCCAGCATCTGAACGGGTACCATTGTTTCGTAATCTTCTGCAAAATCTCCGGTGAGAAATAATATCTTTTTCATTTTCTTGAAATTTAGGAGTTATAAAAATCGGTAGAAAATCTACCTTTTAGAGTAATTTCAATTTAAGAAAATACAGGTGGATTCAAGTTAACCGACAGTTAAGATTTGTAAATCAAGTCAGTTGTAAAGCTTTCTGGTAAAAGGTTTCTCTTTTTAGCTTTCGATTTTCTGTGCAACTTATTGGTCCAAACTCAAAATCATTATCGCATGAAACATCTTGAAACCTCCTATGAAACCCACGACGGTAAGAAGCTCTATTTACAAGCTTGGATGTGCGAATCGCCAAAAGCTAGCCTTCTCTTGGTTCATGGGCTTGGTGAGCATAGCGGCCGATATTTGCATTTGGTTGAAAAGTTGGTAGAAATGGGCATTTCGGTTTTTACCTTTGATGGGAGAGGGCATGGCAAATCTGCTGAAGGGAAGCCGGATGCATACTTTGATTCCTATAAAGATTACCTCAAAGACATCGATGCGCTTTTTGGAAAGGTGAAAAGCTACGTACCGGGAGTTCCGGCGTTTATCTATGGACATAGTATGGGAGGGGGATTGGTGGCTGCCTATGTGTTGGATTATAAACCTGAGGCTGCAGGGGTGATTTTGAGTTCGCCGGCTATCAAGGAAGCAGAGGACACCTCAAAATTTTTGATAGCGATAGGAGGGGTAGTGAGTAAATATTTCCCTCGGCTTAAAGCTTTGAAATTGGATGCGTCAAAGATTTCAAGAATTCCCGCTGAAGTAGAAAAGTATTTGAATGACCCCTTGGTCTACACCGATCCGATCCCAGCTCGGACAGCAAATGAGCTATTGCTTATGATGCGAAGTATTCAAAAAAGAGCAAATGAGTTTGATCTTCCAGTACTGCTGATTCATGGTTCTGCAGATGGCTTGACCAATCCCAAAGGCTCAGAAATTTTAGCTGAAAAAGCGAAATCAAAAGATAAAACCCTTCAAATTTTTCCAGGAGGATACCATGAGTTGATTAATGATTCGGATCGAGAAGAGGTCATGGATGTTATTATTCGATGGCTCAAAGAACGAATTTAGCTTTTCAGAGTTCCAAGCAAAGTTTATACTTAGATCGGTTTAATTGTAGCCTTCATTATATTTCGGACAATAATCCATTGATATCCAGTTGTCTAGTGTACATCTGAATGCTTCCATCAGGATTTAATGGCCATTGATCTTTTGGACGGTCCCAATACAGTTCAACGCCATTTTCATCTGGATCATCTAAATAGATTGCTTCGGAAACTCCGTGATCTGCAGCGCCAGAAAGTGGGTATTTTGCGTCAATCAATCGTTGCAGCAAAACTGCTAAGTCTCTTCTTGTTGGAAGTAATATGGCGGTATGAAATAATCCTGCAGTGTTCTTTGGGGCAGGTTTACCGCCTTTGCTTTGCCAGGTATTCAAACCTATATGATGATGGTAACCTCCAGCAGAAATAAAAGCGGCATCTTTTCCGTACATCGTGACCAATTCAAATCCCAACAGGCCGTGATAAAAATCCAGTGATTTTTCGATGTCTGAGACTTTCAAATGTATATGACCTATCCTAGAATCAGAGGGGATAGTGTAGCTAGATAATTCCATAATCAGAAGGTTTTGATACTATAAGCTAACATAGAGCCAATTAGAAGTTGTCATCTTCTAATTGAATTTTTTCAAGCAAAAATTCATGTTACCAGTTTGGTTTTATCCCAGGCGCATATGGAAATTGTAAACTTTTATAATACTCCAAATCACCGCTAGGCTGCTCAATTTCACTTGGAAATGGAAGCTTGGAAAAAGTCTGAAAGTATAGCAAGCAGGCATTTCTCCACCACACGGCTTCAGTTTCTTGGATTGCCAGCAGTTGATTGACATGATCCCAGCGTTCTGGATCAATTACAGATTCAAGTCCCTTCCAGGTGTGTTGCATTTCCCGTACAGACTTTACCCCTCGATCATAATGATACGCTAAGCCATTCCAAAGCGTGTTTCCGTCTTTCAATTTAAAATCCCAAGGCACATGATGGAACCAAAGCAAGTACTTCTCTGGGACTTGATGAGGATCTGACCATTTATTTTCTATTTCAGAAGCATATTGGGCTAGCGCATTAGTTCCTAAGCTCGTTCTGTCAAAACCAATCCCTAAACTATCAGCGCGGTGGTAATAGAGGGAAGTCCAATCGGCTCTTCCTCCAGTTACCCAAGGTCCCGGACCATAATGATGACTTCTACCCATAATATGGTGCAATCCTAGGGGAGTCATGTAATTCACGGCTGCTTCATGGGATTGAAGTATCATTTGGCTGATTTTCTCTATAACCTCTTTGTTTTGACCGAAGGTCAATTTGATCCATTCATCAGCTATTTCTGCCGAATTGATTTCTGGATTCCAGGCTTGTTTTCCGAATGCATACCAATTTGCCTGTCCAAAAAGATGACCAGTCCAATTTCGATCCGTTCCAATGTTGGAGACACCGGCCATTAAGGTGATTGCTTTTTCGTTTACAGGGGTTTCAATGACTGATGAAACAGTAGAATTCGCTGTTGGTGTATAGGTTTGCGATTTCAGTATTTCCTCCCACATGGGTGCAAGGAAAACCAGTTGAGTGGCTTGCCCTAGGTATTCTTGAGTAATCTGAAACTCCATCCCCACCTGTGTCTTTTTCATCGCACCAAAAAGTGGATGGAAAGGCTCTCTAGGTTGAAAGTCGATTGCACCATTTTTGACTTGAATAATTACATTTTCTCTGAATTTCCCATCTAATGGAATAAACTCTAAGTTTGCTTGCTTGTGACGATCTTCATCGATTTCATGCGAATAAACAAAGGCTCTCCAAATCAAAAGCCCCTGATGAGGAGCTAAAGCATCTGCTAACATATTTGCGCCATCGGCATGATTTCGATCATATTCATGAGGACCCGGTTGCCCCTCAGAATTTGCTTTGACTAAAAATCCTCCAAAATCAGGAATGAAAGAATAGATCTCATCAGTTTTCTTTTTCCAAAATTCCTTCACTTCAAGATCGAGTGGGTCCGATGTATCCAAGCCACCGATTTCCATTGGTGCAGAGAATCTAGCGGTTAGGAAAACTTTAATTCCATAGGGTCTAAATAGGTCTGCTAACACCTTCACTTTCTTCATAAAATCTGTGGTCAACACAATAGATTTTGCGTTCACGTTGGTTACAGAAACTGCGTTGATTCCTAGTGAAGCATTGGCTCGAGCGTAGTCGATGTAGCGAGAATCTACATAGCCTGGAAGCTTGTGCCAGTCCCAAATTGAAGCGCCAGCATAACCCCTTTCCACTGTTTTATCTAGGTTGTCCCAGTGGTTTAGCATACGCAATTTAACTTTTGGATAATCAGTGATTAAAAGGCTTCTATCGAAAGTTTCAGTTTGGATTGATTTTAAGAAATTATAGACTCCATAGAGTACACCAATTGGCCGATTCCCGACAATGGCATAATGCTTTTTTCCATCTAATTCAATTGATCCCATCCAATATCCATCTTCACCCAATGCTTTGACTTCGACTTGTTGAGGCATTGAAAGAAACTGGCTGAGTTGAGTTCGGGTACCCAACCAAAAAGGAGCGTTATTTTTATCTATGGAATTGAACTTGGTTGCTTGACCAATCATTTTTTGACTGGCTAAATCAAGCTCATTCCCGATTACTTGGTAAGTAGGATCTTCTCCAAAAATGTACACTCCAGACAATAATTCTTCTATTTCATTTTTAATTCCAGGATCGGAAATAGGTTGGTAATCGAGCCAAAGCTTGTAACCATCATTTGAAAATGCTGGGAAAAAAATGGCCAAATAAATTATGAAGGAGAATAGGCTTTTCATTGGGTTTTATTTTGGAAGGAATTTCAGAAACAATTGCGAGTATTTCAAGCTATCTCTAGTTCAATGGAAATTGAGCAAGATGTTTGGTTTTTCTTTGACAATTTTTGTCAATTCAGTTTTTTCATGAGTCTTTAACAAAGGACCCGTCTTATCTTAGTTGGCTAGACTTTTATCATGACAGACAAACCTTTTATTATTTACAAATCCTCAGCAGGCTCGGGCAAAACCTATACGCTGACCCTGGAATATCTTAAGCTTGCGCTGAAATCACCACTTGCCTTCAAGCAGATTTTGGCGGTCACTTTTACTAATAAGGCGACTAAGGAAATGAAGGAGCGGATTTTGGAGGAGCTGAAAAGACTTCGAAATCAAGTCAATCCAGCCGAAAAAATGGATGGGGAATTGATGGCTTTCTTACAGGTAGAGGAGTCTGGATTGAAGCTTTTGGCCCAACAAACGCTTACGGCTATTCTTCATGATTATGGAAGATTTTCTGTAAGTACGATCGATAGTTTCTTCCAAAAAGTGGTGAGAGCTTTTGCTCGAGAGATAGATTTGAATGCCAAATTTGATGTAGAACTGGACCAAGTAGCGGTACTGGATCGAGTGGTGGACCGGGTAGTGATGCATGTGATGGAGGATGAATTTCTTCACAAATGGCTCGTGGATTATGCCTATGAACAAATACAGAATGGAAAATCCTGGGATATCAGGAGGAATATCCTAGGTCTTGGTCAGCAGATTTTTCAAGAAGATTTCAAAAAATATGCGCCTGAAATCAAGGAGTTTCTG
>JAFMBQ010000262.1 GCA_017858365.1 Algoriphagus sp.
TCACTAAATTTAAATCTTTCTTAAACCGTCCAACTTTTGGGGGCTAGTCCATGACTGATTGCGGCTTTCTATTTTTTTACGTTAGATTATAATTAAAGTCCAGCCTTAATCAAGTTAAGTGCAGAACCAGCTTTGAACCATTCTATTTGACCTTCATTATAGGTATGATTCACAGAAATGGTATCAGAAGACCCATCCGCATGATTAAACGCTACTTGAAGTTGCTTTCCAGGAGCAAAGGAAGTTAGACCAAGGATATCAATTGTATCATCCTCTTGGATTAAATCATAGTCTGAAGGATTAGCAAAGGTCAAACCAAGCATTCCCTGTTTCTTCAAATTTGTCTCGTGTATTCTAGCAAATGACTTAACCAAAATAGCACGAACACCAAGAAATCTAGGCTCCATTGCAGCATGCTCTCTTGAGGATCCTTCTCCGTAATTTTCATCACCGACAACGATCGATCCGATCCCTTCAGCTTTATAGTCACGTTGGGTAGCTGGCACCTCACCATAGCTTCCGCTAAGCTGATTTTTTACCGAGTTGGTTTTATCATTGAATGCATTTATCGCTCCGATCAACATGTTATTGGAAATATTATCCAAGTGACCTCTGTATCTCAACCATGGACCAGCCATAGAAATATGATCAGTTGTACATTTTCCTTTTGCTTTGATCAAAAGCTTCAAGCCTTTCAAGTCTGTACCTTCCCAAGCTTTAAAAGATTCCAAAAGCTGCAAACGGTCCGAAGTTGGACTCACAGAGATGGTCACTTTTGATCCATCTTCTGCTGGCGCTTGGAACCCTGCATCTTTCACTGCAAATCCTAAAGGAGGAAGCTCAAGTCCTGTTGGCTCTTCTAACTTCACTTGCTGACCTTCTGCATTAGTAAGCGAATCCGTCAAAGGATTAAAAGTAAGATCCCCAGCAATAGCTAAAGCTGTTACAATTTCAGGAGAAGCTACAAACGCATGGGTGTTTGGATTTCCATCTGCACGTTTCGCGAAGTTCCTATTGAATGAAGTGATAATCGAGTTTTTCTCTTGCTTATCTGCGCCATGTCGAGCCCACTGTCCAATACATGGTCCACAAGCATTAGCTAGAACTACACCTCCCATTTTTCCAAATGTATCTAGGAAGCCATCACGGTCCACTGTAAATCTCACCTGCTCAGAACCAGGGGTAATCGTATACTCAGATTTTGCAACAAGCTTCTTATCTACAGCTTGCTGTGCTAAAGATGCTGCTCTGGAAATATCTTCATAGGAGGAATTTGTACAAGACCCTATTAATCCTACATCTAGCTTTGCTGGCCAGCCATTTTCTCTAACTGCAGCAGCAAACTTTGAAATTGGCCAAGCCAAATCAGGAGTAAATGGTCCATTTACATGGGGCTCAAGTTCAGATAGATTAATTTCAATTACCTGATCAAAATATTTTTCAGGGTTTGCATATACTTCTTCATCACCAGTCAAATGGGATGCGATGCCATCCGCTAATTCGGCGATATCTGATCTATCAGTCACTTTAAGATAAGCAGCTGACTTCTCATCATATCCAAAAATTGATGTAGTAGCACCAATCTCAGCACCCATATTGCAGATAGTACCTTTGCCTGTTGCTGATAGCGACCTTGCTCCCTCACCGAAATATTCAACAATAGCACCAGTTCCACCTTTTACAGTAAGGATACCGGCAACTTTCAAAATAACATCTTTTGCAGCGGTCCAACCTGACATTTTTCCAGTCAACTTAACACCTATCAGTTTTGGGAATTTGAGTTCCCAAGGAAGACCAGCCATTACATCACAAGCGTCAGCCCCGCCGACTCCAATTGCGACCATTCCTAAACCGCCGGCATTTGGCGTATGAGAATCTGTTCCAATCATCATTCCTCCAGGGAAAGCATAATTTTCAAGAACCACTTGGTGGATAATACCTGCTCCAGGCTTCCAAAAACCAATGCCATATTTATTAGATACAGAAGAAAGGAAGTCATAAACTTCCTTATTCTTATCATTTGCTTTTGCCAAATCAGTCACTGCCCCAACTTCAGCTTGAATCAAGTGATCGCAGTGTACTGTAGAAGGTACTGCTACCTGATTTTTTCCAGCCTGCATGAATTGTAAAAGTGCCATCTGAGCAGTAGCATCTTGCATCGCCACTCGATCTGGCTGAAACTCAACATAAGATTTACCGCGTTCGTAAGCCTGCGTAGCGGCTCCTTCGGTAAGGTGAGCATAAAGAATTTTCTCTGTCAAAGTAAGTGGTTTGCCAACAAGTTTTCTGGCTGCTTCGATCCGCTTTGGATATCTCGCATACACTTCTTTGATCATATTTATATCAAAAGCCATTTTATAGGGATTTTTAGTTAGATAAAAGATTCTTTTTTTAGGGAAGACAAATATAGAAAGTTAGGCTTAAAATAAGTAGCCATACATCTCCATCTAGCCCCCCTTTATCCTAATTTAAAATGATTTTATACTCTTATTCCTAAAAAAATGGGAAAATACTGAGGATCAAAAAAGTAATTCCAGCTAAAAACAACCAAACGCAATACTTAAATAGCGAATTGGCAAAACTCTAGTAATAGACAGAAGCGGATGTACCCAAAAAGGTTGAAGCAGATTTCTAATCTGAACTTCTTAGGAGAAGAGCATGACTATTTCCCCCTTCGGTAAATTAAAAGATAGTGCACTTTGAGCTAAAATCCGACCTTGAATATCCCATTGACCTCCTCCCAAAGGAATCAACAGATTAACCACAGCTGCAAAAATGAAACAAGAAATCAGTTTTTCCGGCGTGGTTATTATGTACAAATTCAGATGCGTTTTGAATCAATGTCGAATTAGTCAGTATTCGTAGAATACCACCATAAAAAGGGGTCTGAATGAAAATGTGAACCCCACTTTCAATGCCTGATCCAAAGCATCAGTAAATTGATCCAAATTTCTATATGCTACTCGTGCAAATCCGAATAAAAAGAAATGTTGTGTAATTCAAATTAATCAGGGTCTCCGCTGAATCTGATTTGAAAGCTGTAATTAGTCATAAAATCAAAATGACTAACCCAACAAAGGAACCAAATCCTAACACGGTTCCTGGGAACATTGGGGGAAGTGGATATGCTTTCAGAATGATACTTTTTGGTTTATCCAAAAACAGAAAACATGACCAACACTACCAAAAAAACAATCGCCAATCCACCAGTGACGAAGATATTAAATCAGCTAAAAATAGTTTCAGAAACCGGAATCACCCCTAAGCTAATGGCTAAAAAATGGTCAGGTTACGCAACTTTTAGAGGAGCCGAGCCAGAAATCTCTCCATGCCAAACCGCCATCCTCAAATAACCTGCGGAGGCCAGAAATACTGGATTGGACGGCAAACCTTGCTCTTTTTTCGAGATGCCCATAAATTTTGCTAAAACCACACTTATAATTAAGCCAAAACACTAATTAATCAAGCCCGCAAAACAAAAAATTAAGGAGATGAGGGGGACTGTTTGAATTTGATTTTTTTTTGAGAGATAAGGTGTTTTTTTACAAAAAAATGAACCTACTTCACAACTAGAATACAATCGCCAAAAACTATAATCATCATCATTTGAAGTGGGAATTCAAGTACACCGAAAACCATTGTTACCAAAATTGAAGCGTAATAATTGTTCGATCTAGTAACCTCAATTCAAGACTTGTATTCATTGTAATTGCCAACAACAAACAAAAAAAGTCAGTACAACTACTGGCCTAAAAGTCGAAAGAATTATTTCTTTTAATTTTTCTTGAAACATGTTTTGGGATAATTTTTTAGTTCCAGAAATTAGAAGTATGATTATGCTCAAATAAGGTAGCTACTGCCCAAAACCCAAATTAACAGCTCTAGGGGTATCCAATGGATTTAATCTTTAATCCTTTTTCCATTACACTGATTTTTTCAGGTTTCCTTGTGGGTTGCCTATCCTTGATTATCGCTTTCAAAATGGAAGATGGTACGAAATGGGTGGCAATTACAATGATTTGTGGGGCAATTTGGGGGGTCTTTTATGGGTTGGAATTAAGCGCTACTGATTTAGAGACAATATTAATTTATATCCAGATCGAGTATTTTGGGATCTCATTTTTAGGTGCTTCCTGGCTCATTTTCGCCCTTAAGTACACTGAAATCGACCTTAATAAATACAAGGTTGGCGTTTTTTTTATATTTGTAATTCCTACCCTAACTTTCATTTTTGTAATCACCAATGAATTCCATCATTTACATTATATCTCTTATAAGCTCGTTTCAGTAGGTGGAATCGTCGGTTTAAAAACAGAAGTGGGACCATGGTATAAAGTCCATGTGATTTATTCTTACATCGTGTTTTTATTGGGGAATTTTATCATTTGGAAACTCTTCCGCTTTTCAGATCAGCTTTTTAGGACTCAAACTAGATTAATTTTTATTGCAGGGTTGTTTCCAATTCTCTTTAATGCCTTGTATCAATTTGGAATTTACAGACCCTTCGAAATAATCGATTTGACGCCTTATGCATTTTTGTTTAGCTATTTAGTCCTTGGTGTAGCGATCATCAGGTATCAATTATTCAGTATAAAACCAATCGCTAAAAACATCATTTTTGAAGCAATTACAAAGGGAGTCTTGGTACTGGACCGAAAGCAAAAGATTGTGGATTTCAATCATGCGATATTTGTTTTTTTTTCGAATCAAAAATCGATAAGCATTGGGACAAATGCCGAGTTGATATTTGAGCCCTATCCAGATCTTCTAACTATTCTGGACAGTACTGAAAAACGAGTTTTAGAAATCCGTCTTGACCAACAAGTAAATAGTAGGATAGCTTTTGTGGAAATCATACCACTTAAAGACAAAGGAGGTATTCAGAAAGGGACAATTTTACTGTTTGAAGATATTACAGAAGATGTAAATACTAAGAACTTATTAATTACTCAAAAAACAGAACTAGAACAGCTTAACGATCTTAAAGACAAATATTTTAGTATTATTTCTCATGATTTGAAAGGCCCGATATTCGGTGTAAAAGAACTTATAAACCTCACCCAAACTGGCCTAATCTCTAATGAAGAATTTATTGAATTACTCCCTGAAGTATCTAAAAACATGGAGAATGTCTCTCAACTTCTTGAAAACCTACTTGCTTGGACAAGTTCACAGCTTCGAGGTGAGCAAGTGATTTTGGAAACATTCGATATCAAAAAAGTTATAACCCAACAAAAACAAGTACTTAGTCGTATTGCTGCCGAAAAAAATATTAACATAAATATAGATATCGCAGAAGCAGAATTTAGGGTCGTCGGAGATAAAAACATGGTGGACTTAATCATTCGAAATCTGATCAATAATGCTTTAAAATTTTCCCCTCCTTTTAGCGAAACGGAAATCAGTGCTGAACGACAAAGTGACTTTACTAGAATTAGCATTAAAGATTCTGGAAGTGGGATTTCTGAAGAGAATCTGAAGAAAATCAACGACGGGAAATCATTCACGACTAAAGGTCAGAATAATGAGAATGGTACTGGACTAGGACTGATTCTAGTCCGAGAATACATCAAGAAAAATTCAGGTAAGCTACAAGTGGAATCTACTTTAGGCGTAGGCTCTAAATTCTCTATTTATCTGCTTTCAGATATCTAGACCTCAATCATTTTAGTTGAGAGAGAAACTTCAAAGTATCCACCCCATCCGCATAGTCCGTTAGTTCAGGTTGTTGCGCGGTGCCAAAAGGGATTGATCCTTCAAATTCGCCATCTTTTGACACTATACATTGAATTTTAGATGCGTTTCCCTCAATCAGTTCGTTCAAATGAGCACCGTCTCTATAACACTCATAAAATAATACAGCTATCGGAGAAACTAGTGATGTAGATTCTTTTAAGATCAGAAAACCATTATCTAGATGATCTTCTCTATTTACCAGTAGTATTGCTTTGTTGTAATCGTAGTTATTATTGTACTTATGGTGTGAGGCAACAGAATTAAAAATCTCTATCGCACCCAAAAAATCTTGCAATTGAGCAGGATCTTTGAGGTAAATTTTTGAGACATTTCG
>JAFMBQ010000263.1 GCA_017858365.1 Algoriphagus sp.
GTGCGAGTGGTGGAGGTGTAAACGTATCGCTAAAGTAGGTTAAACTCCATCTGGAGCTAGAAGGTCTGCTCGGCGAAGTCAAATCATCCGGGTGTAGGGATTCATTGGAAAAAAACCATCAAACCTATTCCTCCAAATTTTTTCCATTGCCGGTTCTTTCTGAACTAAATCTTCTTATATCTTTAGGAAGTTCTTTTTTACTAATCCACTATGTCGCTTTTCCAGAGTTCAGTACTCAATAAGTATATCGCTACCCAAGATCAACAGCAGGTTAGCGCTGCTTACGAGAATTATAAATCCTACTTTTTCAATCCTCAAATTCAGGAAAACATTCGCAACTCCAAGGAGGAGCAGTTTCAGGAGGGATTTCTAAGGGAGTTATTTGTTAAGATTCTCGGCTACACTATCAATCCTGAGCCGGAATTTAACCTGACCACTGAACTCAAAAACATCAAGGACAGCAAGAAAACGGATGGGGCAATCCTTCTCCCTTCTCCTTCAGGAGAAGAGTCGGGGATGAGGTCAGCCCTCGCCGTTATCGAACTGAAAGGAACCGAAACCAAAGACCTGGACAAAGTACGAGATCAGGCTTTCAACTATAAAAACAACCAGCCTGAATGTGTCTTTGTGATCACCAGCAACTTCGAAAAGCTGCGCTTCTACATTCACAATGCGGTCGATCATGAGGAATTCCACCTGTTTACACTAGATCGAGCACGCTTCCAACTGCTTTGGCTGCTGCTGGAAAAAGAAAATCTGCTCAATCGAATTCCTGAGAAGATCAAAACCGAATCCCTACTCGTAGAGGAGCAAGTCACTAAGAAGTTGTACTCGGATTACTCGGCCTTCAAGCAGTCGCTGTGGCAGGATATGGTCAGCAAAAATCCTGAGGAGGATGAATTGCTACTGTATAAGAAAAGCCAGAAACTGCTGGATCGCTTTCTCTTTATCTTCTTTGCGGAGGACAAAGGCTTACTCCCACCGAATAGCATCTCAGAAATCGCCAAGCAATGGGATACCCTAACCCACTTGGATGCCTATGTTCCTTTGTACGACCGATTCAAATTGTATTTCGGTTTTATGAATACGGGGCGTGCGGGAGGAAAAGATAAGGCCGAAATCCATGCCTACAACGGTGGGCTATTTGCACCTGATCCCTTGCTGGATGGACTGCTGATAGACGATCAACTGCTCAAAAAACACACTCTCAAGCTCTCTGAGTACGACTTCGACACCGAAGTAGATACCAATATCCTCGGCCATATCTTCGAGCATAGTCTCAACGATATCGAAAATGTCCGTGCTGCCATCGAAGGAACGGCGGTAGACAAAAGCAAAACCAAGCGCAAGAAAGATGGCGTTTTCTACACGCCCAAATACATCACCAAGTACATCGTAGACAATACGGTGGGTAAGCTTTGTGGGGAGAAGAAAGCCGAAGTCAACTTGGTGGATGAGGAATTTGCAGAGGGAAAAAAGTCTAAGAAGAAACGCGCTGAGCTGAAGGATAAACTTGACAGCTACCGCAACTGGCTACTCGACATCACCATCTGTGATCCTGCCTGTGGATCTGGAGCCTTTCTGAACCAAGCACTGGAGTTCCTGATGGCAGAACATCGCTACCTGGACGAACTCGAATCCCTACTCTTCGATTCGTCGATGGTCCTGCCCAACGTAGAAAACCACATCCTGGAGCGGAATATCTTCGGAGTAGATATCAACGAGGAATCCGTGGAGATCGCCCGGCTTTCCCTCTGGCTACGAACTGCCAAGAAAGGCAGAAAACTTAGTAGTCTAAGTTCCAATATCAAAGTAGGAAACAGCCTGATCGACGATCCCGAAGTAGCAGGAGACTTGGCATTCAGCTGGGAATCCGAATTCCCACAGGTATTTGCCAAAGGAGGTTTTGATGTGGTGATCGGAAATCCGCCTTATGGGATGTTTCATGATATATCCTCAAAAGAATTTGTTGAAAAAAAATATAAAACAATAGAAGGACGAGCAGATTTGTATGAGGTATTTATTGAGAAATCATTAAGCCTATTTAAAGAATTTGGTATTTTGTCATTTATTATACCGAATACAATTTTAACAAACCTGTACGCAAAAAAATTAAGAAATGTAATATTAAATGAGTTTCACTTATGCGAAATAACAAACTTCGGAATGGATGTATTTAATGACCCAACTGTTCACACTTGCATATTGTCCATTTCAAAGGATTTCAATGAACAGGAAAAAACGAAAATTAAAATGCAAGTGAATTCAATACAAGAACTTGAACAGAGTTTTGATTACTTAATCGATTCTAATGACTTTATTAAAAAAGGTTCAAATACCTTTGATATATTTTTTGATCCTGAAAACAGTAGTTTAATCAATAAAATTGAAAATAATATTAGACTAGGAGAAATTTGTCATATCCGACAGTGCATTAAAACAGGCGATGATAATATATATGTATCCAGATTTCATTCGAATCCAGGAGAACCTTGGAAAAAAACTCTTCAAGGAAAAGGTATGGGGCGATATGAAATTGTTGAAGAAAATTTATATTTAAAATATGGAGAATGGTTGGCAAGAAATTGGAAAAATAAATCGTTTTATGAAACACCTAAAATTGCTATTAGAGAGACCGGTGCAAGAATTACAGCAACAATAGATTTAGATAATCGATATTTACTTAGCTCATTATATTCTATTTATCCCAAATCTAATTTTGAAATTGAATATTTAAATTTTTTATTAGGTGTAATTAATAGCAGAATATCTACTTATTATATTGAAAAAGTTGCATTTGAAACAACCAAAGGAGCATTTACAAAGGTTCGAACAAACCAACTTTCGAGGTTGCCTATTCCTAAATTTAATGAGAATAACAAACTCACAATTTCTGTACTTGTTGATCAAATATTGATGTCTCAAGGTGAATTTGGAGGGGAAAAGCAAAAACTAATTCTATTACTTCAATCTAAATTCTCAATAGAAAAACCATCTACCAAACTTCAGCACTGGCCAGACTTGGATTTCAAGGGGTTTTTGGGAGAGTTAAAGAAAGCCAAGGTGGTGTTGAAACTCAGCGAAGAAGCCGAATGGATGGCCTTCTTCATTGAACAAAAACAAAAAGCCCTCGCCCTCCAATCCGAAATCACCCGCATCGATGCTGAAATCGATCAATTGGTGTATGAGTTATATGGATTGACAGAGGAGGAGATTAAGATTGTGGAGGGTTCAAATTAAATTTATAAAAATGATAAGCTTTAAAGACATTCAGGATGGCTTAAAAGGGGATATACAGGAGAAATCTAAAAGCCCTTTTTTTGGTGCATTTTTAGTAACATGGTTAATTAGGCATTGGGAATTTATTTTTATCATCTTCAATTTTGATTCTGGTAATAATCTGGAAAAGAAACTTGAATTAATTGCTATTTTGAAGGTAGACCATCTGGAGACTTTTGGATAACAATCGCTTTCACCTTTGGAGTAATATTCCTAGGCTATGTTTTTCTTAACTTATCCAGAATTATATCTAATATATTTGACAAAATTATTACTCCAAATATCTATAAATGGACAGCTGGAAAGAGTAGTATTGTATTAAGAGTTGAATATGAAAAAGTATTGGAAAGAGAAGGGAATTGGATTCTAAAATTTAAAGAAGAAAAGAGAAAAAATATAGATCTAGAAGAACAAATTCAAAATCTTGAAAAATTATCAAACAATAATTTAATTGAACAACCATTATTTGCTGATGAAACAGATGTCAATGAAAACATATTGGAAGAAACTCATCAAGTTTATAAATGGCTTAATGATAATGAACATATTGAGGACTTTAAATATATTTCCACTCAAATAAAAGGAGGAGAAAAGTCTTTTAATGAACTTCAGGATGATATTCTTTATTTTGTCCGGAAAGGATTGATAATCATTAGTAAAGAGGATAAAGAAAGAAAGAATTATTTTTATTATCAGCTCTCAAAGCTAGGTGAAAAAGTATTGGAGAAAATTTATTATGAAGAAAATAATACAATTTAAATTAAACTACATTCCCCGAAGTAGAATCTGGTACTCCAAAGATAGATTCAACCTATTTTTATACGGGTGATCCCTATTTTTTATGTCCCGATCCCCCTCCGTGGTTGCCCTATCAACTCAACGTCTGGATATCCACGGGTTGCACCCGCGGTTATTGAAAAGTTGGACCCCTTCGTGGTCCTTGACATGAATCAAATACCAAGGTAAGACCCCAACGGGGTCAAACCATTAATAGCCATGGGTGCAACCCATGGTAAAAGAGAGTAAAACAAACCCGGCTTTTGGCCGAAAGAATCTGAATCTAGACAAGGAAGGTTCGCCAAAAGCAAAGAATGTTTACACACTAAAATAACCTATAAATAAGAATGGCTGAATGTATAACCTGTGGTGGCTACACCTCACTAAGCGTAGATTGTATCTCTCCCTAACCTAGGTGTAGAATGTTGGCCTAAGCGGAGTTTGCAACTCCGCTTTTCTATTTTTTGGAATTTGAAATTCCATTTCCGAAACCAAAAATTCGGCTAAAGCCTAAAAACAACCTTGCTATCCCTTTTGCCTCCAGCTAAAGCAGGAGGCAACGCAGCCAACACCACCAGGAATTGTAATATGGCTTTAGCCCCCGCTGAGTGTTGTATAAGAGTTGGTCTAAAGCGGTGTTTGCAACTCTCCCACTAATCGTAGATTGTATCTACACTTTTATATGTTTTTGGAATTTGTAATTCCCCTCTGGGGTTGCCCTATCAACTCAACGTCGGGATATCCACGGGTTTCACCCGCGGTTCTTGAAAAGCTGGACCCCTTCGTGGTCATTGACATGAATCAAATACCAAAGTAAGACCCCGAACGGGGTCAAACCATTAATAGCCATGGGTGCAACCCGTGGTAAAAGAGAGTAAAAAAAAACCGGCTTTTGGCCGAAAGAATCTGAATCTAGACAAGGAAGGTTCGCCAAAAGCAAAGAATGTTTACACACTAAAATAACCTATAAATAAGAATGGCTGAATGTATAACCTGTGGTGGCTACACCTCACTAAGCGTAGATTGTATCTCTCCCTAACCTAGGTGTAGAATGTTGGCCTAAGCGGAGTTTGCAACTCCGCTTTTCTATTTTTTGGAATTTGAAATTCCATTTCCGAAACCAAAAATTCGGCTAAAGCCTAAAAACAACCTTGCTATCCCTTTTGCCTCCAGCTAAAGCAGGAGGCAACGCAGCCATCACCCCCAGGAATTGTGATATGGCTTTAGCCTCCGCTGAGTGTTGTATAAGATTTGGTCTAAAGCGGTGTTTGCAACTCCGCTTTCCTATCCCGAGGGATTTGCAATCCCTTCAAAAAAGTCAAGCGGTACTTCCGAAGTACCCTCCTCCACTTCGGATGTCCCCCTCCCGAATCAGAATCGAGATCGGGTACTCCAAAGATAGATTCACCCTACTTTTATACGGGTGATCCCTATTTTTTATATCCTGATCCTATCTTTTACACGGAACATCCCTTCTTTTTACCTCGCGATCCTATCTTTTATACTGGACATCCCTACTTTTTATATCTCGATCCCATCTTTTTATAGAGACATCCCTTCTTTTGTACGGCCGATCGCATGTTTTTATAGGGATGTCCCGGTTTTGATTGGGGTATTGGATGTTTGGAACCTAAAAAGGCCAAGGATTGCTCCCCGGCACAGTAGTGTTAAGTATAAATCAGGCACTCGTAAGCTGGAAAAGGGTGATTTTTCAACCATTAAGCGGATTATACCCGCTTGCTTTTTTGCTCAAAGTGCTTCTTGAGATCTTCATAGATGGCTTTGGTACCATTTATATTTATTAGTACGCCCATTTTCACCGCTCGCTAACCTGATGACGTGTTTGTGTATGGAAAGTTTCGTAGTTTAAGCACTAACGTTAGTAAATAAAAAACAAAATAATCCGCGAGGATTTTCGAAATTAAGGGAAAACCAGCATTTCTTTTTATAGTGGTGTCCTTTTAATTGCATATATTTATAGCTTTTCAAACGCTCAAAATGGATATA
>JAFMBQ010000264.1 GCA_017858365.1 Algoriphagus sp.
ATAATCCACAGGTTGCTGTAAATCCCTGAACGCGTATCTTTTATCATCTACCTTGTTTTTCAATTCACCAAAACTGATAATTTCCAATACGTTCGCTATCATTCCTTTGATTGAGGTACCTGGAATAAAATACTTACCCTCTAATTTATTTGGAAGAAAGGGTGTCTTTTGAATGTTATTTTCCTTATAACTCTCAGCTTCCTTTGCGGACATACCATCTTTAACGAAAATTGGCGTATTGGCTAAAATATTAAGCTCAATAGTTCCATTCAAACTATTTTCAAAAGGAACATCATGGCTAATTAGTTTTGCCCAATGTGGATAAACAACCTTTTTGTTTAAGGGTACAAAATTATATGGTGATGATATCATAGTTCAAAATTTTATTGGTGATATTCAAATCCGGTAAAACAAATGAAGCCAGGTTGTAAAACGGACATATTAGCACAATTTGGATCTGTTTGAGGAATCCATACTTCCTTCACCTTAATTTTGTGGACACTAGGTAGGTCATGTGCGAGATATGCTTTAGGGACTACTTCCCAGGTAGCCTCCATTTCTTTCCAAGACATTTGGTGAATATGATAATTGCCGTCCATAAAATGAATATGTATAGAAATATCCTCCGCTTCATTGTATAAGCGTCCTTCTACAATACATGGTTGATAGCCAATAAGTTGAATGTCAAATTCAGCGTTATTCAAGGAAATTGGTCGTTGTTGGTTTGATAACCAATAATAGCCAGTAAATGTTAAATGGACTGGAAAATCTGTTAGGTTAATCTTTTTCATTTCCTTGAATTATTGGGTTATTTGGCCAGTAAAAATGCCATGTCCGTAATTTGTTTTGCCTCCCAGGGGAAGTCTTCCCTCTATCAAATCGTTTAATGTCGTTTCCCAGGCCGATGTAATTTTCGAATCGCTTAGTGTGGTTTTATTTACATATACATCGAGGTTTATACCTGTATTATCTTTTACAGCTGCAGCCTTTTCGTTGAATAAGGCACCCGCTTTTGCTCCACCTGTATATCTGTCGATGGCCACATGGTTAAATAATTTCTCTGTAATTGCTTCTTTTTTAAAATATATATCATGAATCAAAACATTCCCTCTTTTTGCTTTATCCTCCTTATCATAAGGATTTCCCTCATAACCAAATAACTCTTTGACTCCATTATTTATTTCAACTGCTTCAGAACGTGTCATTCCTTTACCTTTTGCCTTTTCACAATCGGCTTCGAAGTTTTTCCAAGCGGTGTTTTTATCAAAAAATTCTGAAGGCTGCATACTCGCTAATTTTCCCTGTAGTTCTTTAAGTTCTTCCATGCTTAAATTATTATCATCTATACCCAGGTTGGAAAAATATTCACTAATTTCTTTTTCCCCGTCTGGACCAGAGTTTTCATTGCCTTTACCTTCTATATCGGAAAAGTGACCAACCTCTTTATTATAATGATAAGCAAAGCGATGAGCTAATGCTCCTTTTATTGACGTAGCTGGGATGAGAAATTCCCAAATTGCTTCATTATTATCCTGCCAAATGGCGCTTCCATTACTATCCCAGCGGATGACCACCTCTTTTTTAACAGTATTATCAACCTCCTCATCCCCAAAACCTGCTCCAAAGTGGAAAAAATCTCTGGCTGTTAACTTCAGGGAATATTTCTTCCAGTTAGTGTTGGAAGTACTATTAAAAGTGAATTTTTCACCTTTCAAAATAGGTAAAGCAGGGTTAAAAGGCTGTTCTAAATAGCCTTTTAGTGCATCTTTATCTGACAGATCATATTTTTTAATAGAGCAATCAATGACCTTAAAAACACCCCTTCCATTTCTTGAGCCACCACCAATCCGGAACTCAGGAGCGTTGAATAGAGATAATAAGTCAAACCACTCTTTTTCTTCAAGTTCACCATTATCGTCTTGAATTTCCAGCATGAAAGCAAAACGTACACCTTTGGGTACTAATTCCTCATCAAACTTTCCCTGGTTCGTTGCAACCCCTTTATCGTTTATCTTAACCCTATCTCTGACGACATAACTTTTTAAACTTTTTGCGTAAGGAGATATTTTACCTCTTAGACCAGTTAAAACTGTTTTGCCATCCTCATCCATTAAATAAGCATCAGAGAGTATCACTTGACTTCCTTTCGATTTATCATTATCCTTGTCCTGAATTCCAAACCAATGATCTAAATCTAAGGGGAGGATACTTCTTAATACACCTGTTAGGCTTGTTGCAGGGATATAGGGAAGATCATTAGCGTCTCTAGCTACCAGACTATCCAAAATGATACCGGCATTACCCGATTTTATAGCAAAAGGGGATGTGGTTTCAATAATAAATCGGCTAAGGTATATTTGCTTTTTCATGCGATTATTTTTTCAGTATTTTTAGCCATTTCAGCAGCAAAACGAACAACGTATTGAATAATAGATCGGTCATCCCAATGATTCTTTTCTTTTATTAAATTTTTCATAAAATCAATCCTATCACCCACACGCCAAATTTCCTGGGCTTGTCCTCGCATAAGACAACCGCTATCTTCACTAAAAAGTAATTTGTACAATACATCCTTATTTCCTGCATACGAGGCATAGTTCCTGATTTTCCCCCATTGGCTTGAACTTACTCCTTTAAATTTATCTTTAGCTTGCGATTTCTTTATAAAAACCTCCTCCAAAATAACTAATTCAGTAACTGGCGTTGTATTTTTAGCGGAATACCAACTTTCAAATATCGAATAAAATGGGTCATTGGCAATTACCGCGTATCTGAGCGTAGAAACGGTATCTTTCCACTTGACTTTGGTGTAATGATCTTTTATTTCTGCTTCATCAGTTAGAAAAATCGGATTAACCAGTACTTTTCCAAAACCTTCAGAGAAGTGACTTCCTAACCATAACTCCCCAGGAAGTTTATATTCATTTGGAATTTGACATACAAAAACAGAGCCCTTCACAATAATCAACCTATCGGCATCTCTGTTAAATCTTTTTCTATTCCAACTTTGGTATCGCCTGGTTCTAATTTGCGATTTTTCCCATAAGATTTGACTTCCAGGGGGTAAACCTAACTCCTCACTAGTGGGTGTTCCTGTAGTCGAACCGTAACTATTGTATATACAAAGATTAGAATAAGAATAGATTAAAGTTTCTCCTGATGAATAAGTATTTTGTGGAATAGCCTCAGACGTAGTTGTTTTTTCAATTTCAACCAAACCAAATTCTGCACTTCGGGAACGACCTATTCTTTTTTTTCCCAAAAGATGGTTTTCAATCACTGATAATTGAATATCAGCATCGTAATCTATATCAAACTGCCAGACAGAACCTGAAGGAAGGGAATAGTAACCAAACATTTGACTTTCTTTTGAACGTCTTTTTTCTTTATCGTAGGCAGATTTTAAATGAAATTGTTGATTTATTTCTGTGATTTCTTCTTTTTGAAGATTTATAAAGCCTTCCCTTTTTTGTTTAAGTTGAATATCATCACTCACCAATTTTTTCCTTATTTCCTTATTGATAAAATGTAATTGATAAACGTTTTCACTTATTTTATTTTTATCAGAATACCAACATGAGGGAGTAGGGAAAGAAACCTTTTCATTTATAAGGGGGTATGCATTTCCAAATCTTAATTTATCTTTTAAAAATAGGTTACAAAATAGTTCCTCTTTTTCAGGCGTATTATTTGCAATAAACTGATTTGCTACAATACCTAAGAATTTGGCTCCAGGGATATAATCCAATGAATCCTGTGGTTCTTCAGAGGCTGAAAGAGAGGACAAAATGATATCATTAAGTAGTGTACAGCGAAAGGAAGCTTTATTCATAACCAAAGAATTTTAAGTTAAAGTAGTTTGAGGGTACAGTTTCCAAAACCTCTGTTTCGCTGAAGTCCCAGTCTTTTTATAAATGAAAAACAGTATGCAATTCCTTTTAAATAATTCTCGCCTTCCGGAAAATGATAAATTGATCCATATAGGGTCAATGGAACACAAACCTCTATTTGTCTAAGGGAGTTGTTTACAGCAATTCCTTCCTTATCTAAAGCCGTTGAGGATATCATTTTATATAAAACATTCTGATTTTTGTTAGATTTTATAAAATTCGCGACTTCTTCAGATAAATTAGCATTATCAAAAAAACTTATACCTTCTGGGATAGCATATTCGAGTTCTTTTTCTTCTTCAGAAGGAACGGCACCGAAAATACTTTTTACAAAATCGTCAGGTAATTCATTTTTCAACGGAGAATGAGTGAGAAATTCTGCTGCCTCTCTAAGTAAGCCTTTTAGGGTTTTACCTGGAATAATAGGTAAATGATCATTGTTTTTTAAGACAAGTAAATCGGCATAAGAATTACCCGATAAACCGGAACCAATATGCCAATTACTGTGGAATTCGATTTTATAGGATATATCGCTCATCAGTTTTAGTTTTTATTTTTTTCAAAGGAACGAAGGAGTAAAGCGTCAGCGACCCAGGTATATTCCTTTTCGTCTTTCTTAGCAAAAAAGCATTCTTTTTTAGAAAAACCGTTGTAATTTATTCTTTCAAGCAAAAAATCAGCTTGATGTGGATTTTTATGAAGAACAGAAAGCCAATTTCTTATGGGACTTGCGGGTGCTTTTGGGTCTTTTAATTTCTCTACTTTTTCAGCTATGAAGCCTGTTGTTTTTTCACCAGGCTGATCATGGATAAAATAAGGTCCGGCATCAATCCTTAATTCTTTATCCTTTTCTGCATCGTTCTCCCGCTTAAGAATAATAGTGAGTTCTTTGGCAATCAAATCGGAATAGTTACTTGTGGTATAACTTGACTGTACTTTATAAAAATATAGGCAAGAAGGAGGCTCGCTTTTATCTATTTTTTTAGCTACTTTTTTCGCCTCTTTGCAAAGACCTTCAGAAAGTTCAGCACCATAATGGAAGGGGAAAGAATTTTTGATATAGGCAATACCGGCACAGGCGGTGAAGCCATTTTTAAATCCTGTAAATCCAAATTCGTTATGGTAGTTTAAAAATTTCTCTTTGGTTTGCTCTTCAAAGTAACGCAAATATTTCTGCATAAATTGGAAGGCATATTGTGCTTCAATGATCATGGTAATATCGTCACCACCTAGTAAAACAGGTCTTAAAGGTAAGGCTTCAGTTTCAATGACTACGGGCAGAACAACTTCATTAAATGCTTTTTGAGCGGCGGCTTCGGTGGCTAATTCTATGGTTTTAGAAAAAGCCTTGAGCGCCTCATGATAAGCTTTTCCGTTAGTTTTAGTGGGCTCGTCTTCAAAAAAGGCAGCTAATTTCTGTATTTTCTGTCCAAGACTATTTCCATCTGCATGGATGACCGCCATCCAATTATCGTCAAAGTCTTCAAGTTCGTAAGGGAATTCAAAAATATAATTTTCATATTCGGGAAAAATATTTTTAGTTAATCCTCTTTTATTTTTGGCTTCTAATGCTTTTTTTAACTGAATGCTATCTTTAGCTTCTTTCTTTTCTGAGACCCATTCAACGGCGGGAATGCCTGTTCTTCTTGACCTTTCAAAAGTCATCCAACCCATATCTAACAAGGGGTAATGTTTATTTTTTTGAATTTGCAGCAAATCTTCCAATTTTTCAAAATCAGAACTTTCAGGAGAGCCGGAATTTAATTCCACGACGGACTGAACAATTCTAATACCTGGGGCATGATTAGCACTGTTTTTAGGGAAAAATTTCACAAAATCTTCGCAATGTTTTTTGTTTTCAAATAAGTACTTCATATTTCCAGCAGCGCTTAGCAACAGATTTTGTTCTTTGAATTCACCAAATTTTATAATTTGATTTTTGAAAAAATCTTTACACAAATGATCAACGAGTTGGCTACCCCCTATAATTTCATTCAACTTATTGGTCGAAAAAATATAGCCTTGAATTCCCTGAACGCTTGCCCCATACAGAAATTTTGAAGCCGTCATAATAATTATCTTAAATGTTGTAATAAATAATGGTTGAACTTACAGCATTAAATCAATAATACCAAAATATATTAGGGGAATTAGGAGTTCCCCTATTTTTG